>DAOMNR010000022.1:1199-8220 GCA_035443865.1 Candidatus Saccharimonadota bacterium
GACTTTGAAGAACTCTCAGCCGGTCGGCCTCGGCAAGTTTAATATACATCTCTAGTCCCGATACGTAATCAGCCAGCTCACGACCTTTATCCGTTAGAGGACGAAGTGACCCAATCACTGTAAAGACTATAATTAAACATATAAACGCCAGCGGCACGACGAAACCATAGATTACCGTTATAGGATCAACCACATACTGAAACTCAAACAAGCTCAATATAAATGCATAAACAATCGCCAGCACACTAACTAGCAGTACAAATGGTTTTGATTTCACCGTGCGCCTGTAGCCTTCATTAACAACCAAAATTCGAGCCTCACTTTGATAATGTCTAAGCGAACTGCCAACCGTATAATCGCTAGAGTCAAAGTTATAAATTGACCCAAGCTTCATACCGTCAAAAAATACTCCCAAAAACTCTGTTTCATCAGGAGTAAGTCCGTTCGCGTTAATTAGTTCAATGCTGTACGATTTCGATGAACCAAACAAAACCTTTTTGTCTGATTCAACTACTCGAATCTTGTGGCTAACCGCCAGACTAATTATTTGAGACGCCACAACCTTGGTCGGTTTTTTAATTAAATCAGCCACCAACCGAACTGGTTGTTCTGGCGGCAAATATTCGGGAACAATAATACCACGACCTTTTGCGTCACGGCCTCGTCCAAACCTTAATACAAATGCGAATATCAAACCAGCAATTGATGCCACAGCCGACAATATAACCAAGCTACTTTGCACCATACCAGTTAAACCTGCCTGAAATGGCTCAAAACTACCAGCCTTGAACGACATCACAATCGACATATCCTGGTTTGGACCAATTGCTCCACTAGACTTATACAAATAAGTCTGACCATCTATGCTAGTGATTCCGCATTTATTCGTGGAGCCTGACAACCCCTCATAACAAACTGTTTGTCCGTTAAAGTGCCTGGCAATTGACTTGTCTAAGTGAACACTAACCTGAACCGAATCAAAGCTTTGGCTATGCTGCAGACCAACCACGTTCCAATACAGCTCTTGATGGTCGCCCAAATCCTTAATCACATCTCGTAACGTATAGGTTAATTCGTATGTTTGCGGACCCAGTACATACGAATCGTCACCAGTCGATATCAACAAATTTTTATTCTGTTTTTCCTTACTGTAAATTGGCTCTGGCTGACCGTTTCGAGTTAGAGATTTGACGTCAACGGATACCGGGTGCCCGTCAAATACCATTGGAATTGCCCTAACTACACCTTTGTTTTGATTAAAATCAGGAAATTCAGCAGTAAAGTTTTCGACGACCCGCATAATTGATCGCCCACTATCATCTTTGGATAAATAATAGTCAGCCTTAAAGTCACTAAAGTTAAAATCGTTAACAGATGCGTTAGCGGTTTTAGGGGCTAATACAAAGCCTAGCGCTGTAATTAGCGCTAGTATACTTACCCATACCGCTACTTTTTTCATCTACTTCCAAGTATAGCAAACAGTCCGATCAATTTTATTTCGTTTAGTATTTATATTATTTATACTGCTTAATATGAGCCACGAATGACTTCATGTATTCCGTCAAATTTTTGCGCCAGCGCTCATCCGCCAGTTCACCCGCTTCGTTAAATACATCGCCAGCGTTTGCTATATAAACTTCGGGTTGTCCCATTAATTTCGTATTCAAAAATGCCACAATATGACGTAGGTCTGACTGCGCGACAGCTGTACCAGTCGGACCACCAGACGCTCCAACTATCCCAACGGGTTTGCCGTTAAATGAATTTGTGCCCCATGGGCGACTCGCCCAATCTATGGCGTTTTTGAGTACACCAGAAATACTACGATTATACTCAGGTGTCACGAACAGCACCGCGTCAGATGATTCTACAATATCCTTAACTGCTTTCGCCTCTACTGGATAATCTGTTTCGAGGTCTTGGTTAAACAGTGGTAAATTAATGTCAACATATTCGAACCGGACACCCTCTGGCGCTAGTTTGTCCAGACTACGCGCAAGCGACCTGTTTAGTGAATTTTCTCGCAAACTTCCAACAAACACGGCAATTTTTGTCATGTATTTATACCCTTCTTTTAATTACTATATTAAGTATAGCAATCAAAATGAGGTAGTGCAAGCTACTTAGTTACAGTTTAATATCTGGGTATATTTCGCGCGTAGTTGAATCGATTTCACTGCGAAGTTGTGGGAAAGGCACACCTTCGCGGGCCGAGACACCTTCGAATATCCAAAAAACGCGTTCGCTAAAGCCCCAACCGCAGGCTGGTGGCATACCGTATTCCAGCATTTCAACGAAATCTATATCTAACATCATTGCCTCGTCGTCGCCTGCTTCACGCATGCCTTGCTGCTCAACAAATCGATTCAACTGATCGATTGGATCATTTAATTCCGAGAATCCATTACCTAGCTCGCTGCCAGCAATAATTGGCTGGAATCTCTCAACACTTCGCTCATCATCGGGATTGGATTTAGACAGCGGACTAATAAATTTAGGCGTATTGATTAACCAAACTGGTCCAACCACGTCTTTACGAATATTCTTCCATAATTTATCAATGCCACGAGCGCGGTTTTCGGTTTGCTCAACTTCGAGTTTGTTTTCGATCAAAGCCTTTTTAACATCTTCGAGTGAACTTTCGTACACATCTAGCCCGTATCGGTCTTTGATAACCGTTGCATAATCCCAGACTTCCCACTCGCCACTCATATCGACGTCTTTACCGTCCAGCTTGAACTGCAGTGTCCCGAATGTCTTGTCCAGAATAAATTTGTACATGTCTTCCATGAACTTCATTCCGTCGCGCCAGTTGGCATAGGCCCAGTACCACTCCATCGCCACGTGCTCTGGTAAGTGCTCGTCACTATAATTTTCGTTTCTAAAACGTGGTCCAATATCATAAACTTTTTCATAACCTGCGCCAATTAAACGTTTTAATGGCAACTCGTGACTAATGCGTAGATAAAAATCGTGGTCCAGCGCGTCCATATGTGTCACAAATGGAGTTGCATCAGCGCCCCCAGTCGTATGTTCAAGTACTGGAATATTAATCTCAATAAACCCATGTTGGTTCAAAAAGTCACGAGTTGCTTGCCAGAATTTACTGCGGCGCACAAACCTATCACGCACATCCAAATTAACGTTCATGTCAACGTAACGTCGACGCATTCGCTCTTCTTTGTTAGTAAAACCTTCAACCTGAGTCGGCATTGGACGAAGTGATTTAGTAAGTAGCCGCAAATTTGTCGTATCAACTGATATTTCGCCCGTTTTACTCTTGATAACCTTGCCTGTCGCCTCAATAAAATCACCGCTGTCAAGTAACGGTAGTTGGTCAATACCTAGTTGATTATTATCTATATCCAATTTTTCCAGATTATCTGTCTGTAAAAACAGCTGAATTTGACCGCTAAAATCCTTTAAAACAATAAAAGCTAGCTTGCCGAATTTACGAATACCTATAATGCGGCCTGCGACCGTCACAGTTTGGCCCTCAGTATTATCAAAATTACTGATAATATCACTTGACATATGAGTTCTATGCGACTTTGCCGGGTAAGGATTTAGACCTAAATCACGTAGGTCTTGTAGTTTTCGTAGTCGCTCGTCTCGGAAGTCTTTTAGTGTCGCCATATCTGTCATAGTATAGCATATAGTCCGTCCACTCTTGTTTATTTTTGCCCGCTCCCACCACCACAGCTCCATACTTTTACATATCCTGCTTCGCTCCGGGTCCGCTAAGGGCCCCGGCGCCTTATCGAACTCGGGTTCCAGGGGATACGTAGAAGCACGTAGCTGTAGTGGTGGTTCGCTAGCTGGTGATAATCTTCGCTTTTGTCGCTAGCCCAATAACCACCTTGCTCCTAAGCCAGAGACTGTGAAATCGGTTGAATAACCGATTTCAGCCGAACGCTTTAATAAAACTCCAGTGGAGCTTTATTAAAAAAGAGTGCTCTGGTGTGGAGCAAGGTGGTTATTGGGGTTTCGTGCTGACAGGACCCGCTGAGAAGAAGGTAAGCCTAGCCGATGCTGGCGATTTCGTAAGTCACGCTGCCTTTTGGTGTTGTGATGACAGCTTTGTCACCGACTTTTTTACCAAATAACGATGCACCAATTGGAGATTCATTACTAATTTTGCCACTGAGCGGATCTGCCTCAACTGGTCCAACAACAGTGTAAGAAACAAGTTTTTTGCCAGTTTTAAGCTCAACTTTACTACCCAAAGCAACCTTAGTCTTGCTACCGCCCTTAATAATGTCAGCATTTAGCAAAATATCTTCGATTTCAGCAACACGAGTCTCAAGTAACCCCTGTTCTTCACGAGCAGAGTCATATTCGGCGTTCTCTGATAGGTCTCCAAAGTCACGGGCGTTAGCTAGCTTGTCGGCAATCTCACCACGGCGACTTTTAAGCTCAACGAGCTCTTTTTCAAGCTCTTTCTTACCTGCAGTAGTTATTTGATACATTTTCTTCATATTTATTCCTTCTCATCATAAAAGGTGCTATCACCAGCACCAGGCACGCTATATATAGCGTATCTCCACAAAAACTTATTCAGTCAGCCCAGTTTAGCAATTACTTGTTCAAGTGTCAATATGTCAGTCTGACCACTGGTGCGTAAGGTGTATTCGTACTTATCGTCAGACATTAATCTATCACTTACGGTAATCCGATGTGGAATTCCCATCAGTTCACTGTCAGCAAACTTTTCACCAGGTCGTAAATCACGATCATCATACAGCACTTCGATACCCCTTGACATCAGTTTCTCGTACAAATCGTCCGCCCGTTTAATAACTTCTTCTCCACCTATACTAACTATGTAAACCTTGGCAGGTGCGACTACTTCTGGCCACACCAAGCCTTTATCGTCTGCAAAATGTTCGGCTAGTAGTCCCATTATGCGACTTGGCCCGATGCCATAACTTCCCATGATTACAGGTTTTGCTGTACCATCCTCGTCTGTAAAGGTAAGATCGAGAGCATCGCTAAACCTGGTACCTAATGTAAATATATTGCCCACTTCGATAGCAGTTTCTTTGACTAATTCATCTTTGTTAATCCCAAGATCGGCTAGTACCTCATCGGTATAGACCTCTTCATTAATAGCGATGCCGCGTTCGGTGTGCACGTACACGGTGTCCTCGCCAACTGGGCTCAGAGTTTGAAATTCGTGACTATATTTAGTAAAACTACCACCACTCGCAAAAGTTTTATAAGTTTTCTCGCCAATACCTAACCTATCGTAAATACGCGCGTAGGCTTTACTAATCTTCTCATAAAAATCATCGTGCTCCTGTTGGTTTCTACTAAAGCTATAGAGGTCTTTCATCCAGAATTCTCTACCGCGCATCAGACCACTCTTACTACGCAGCTCATTGCGGAACTTAATCTGAAATTGATAAGGATAAACCGGCAAGTCTTTGTAGCTATGGATAAAATTCTTCATGAGTTGCGTTAGCGGTTCTTCGTGAGTCGGAGCTAGACCTAGTTCGCTACCATTAGCCAGTTTTGAACCAGACGTCCATTACGTCCTCATTCCAACGCCCCGACGCCTCCCAGACATCTTTTTGTTGAAGTGCGGTCATGCTAATTTCGTTGCCGCCGATTTGATTCATTTCTTCGCGAATAATCTGTATTATGTTATCTAAAACCCGCTTTCCGAGTGGTAAGTATGTATAGACACCCGCCATGTCTTTATAAATAAATCCAGCCCGAATCAGTAGCTGTGCGTTCGTAGCTACTTCATCAGCTGGTGCGGTTTTACTGGTCTTCGTAAATAATTCTGTGAGTCTCATATTATCCTCCTAGTGTAGTCAATAATATCGGATTAATAAAGAGAAGATAGTACGCAATCCCGTTTTTTAGCATATGTAACAGCACTGACGCCCAAATGTTTCCCGTCATTTCACGCAAGATACAAAGTACGACACTCAGCGCAAACGTATCAATCGCCACGTTCCAGGCCCCGTGAATTGCCCCAAACAATATACTAGTTACAAGTATCGCTGCCCAAATAGGCACAGTTTTACGAAGCTTACCATACAAATAACCCCTAAATAGCGTTTCCTCGGCCAACGGCGCAATGATAACTAGTGAAACAAAAGCTAAGATATACTCAAATCGTAAATTTAGCTTATCGAATCCCGTATCTTGAACCTGCTCAACGTTGAACCATGGTAGTAATTGCGTTGCGGCCAAAATCAAGACTGCCGAAAGTAGAAAATAAATAATCAAACCAGTTGGTGCTAACCAAATATCAGTCCATGACGGTAGCCTGGTTATACCTAGTTCCTGTTTGGAAGTTTTGTATCTATGCACCAACCAAGGTAACCCGATAACCAGTACTAGGGTGATGACATAAATCAAAATAGAAAACAACGTGTTTAGCGTTGTTTGATTAATCAGTTCAAGCGATACACCGGTTAATTCCAGGACCTTAATTAACGCAATTACGATTAGCTGCGAAATAATAAACCCACCAAACACCCAAGCTGGAAGTATCAATATCCCCCAATTTAATTTTGGACGCTCGTCCTCGACTGGTGCCTCATTAGAAGAATTTTGTAACATCAGTTATAGTCACCAAAATTATTAATGCCATCAATATCAAAAACCCAACAGTCTGAATTTTTTCTTCACGCTCTTTGGTTAGCTTCTTTTTTAACAATCTAAATATCGTCATTACTGTCCACCTACCGCCATCAAGTGCTGGGATTGGTAGTGCATTCATGACTGCTAGTGTCAGTGATATAACGGCGGTCAGGAACACTAGTTGAGTCGGTCCTGCCGCGTTAGCTGCCGGGAAAATCGTACCCAAAATTCCAATTGGACCCGCTACGCTATCACCAACCTCTTTTAATTCCTGCGATCCATGTTCGCGCGTAGCGCTATCGGGACTGAGTTGGGACACCAAGCCCTGAGACAGGTTAACAACCAATCCACCTAAGCCCTGTAAAGTTGCCCACGTAAACTGTCCAGCGGTCGCCACACCAACAATTGGTGCAGACCAAGACGT
>DAOMNR010000023.1:0-8187 GCA_035443865.1 Candidatus Saccharimonadota bacterium
AGCGGTCCACGGCTGCGCTTGAGCATTTATTTGAATCGCATCACCGGGCGGCTCGTTGATGGTGCTGCTGCGCATTTCGTGCGTGCGTCGGAAAGCGCGCCGATTTGCCTGAACCGTACGCTGAGCAGCGGCGGGCTGCCGCTCACCGCCGAAACCTTCATGCGCGCCTCCGACTTCGACGGCGATGGTCGGGCGGACATTTTCATCGACGGCGGCGTTCCGCCCAACAGGCAGCGCCTGGTCTATGTGCAGCCGGGAGCGGGCGCCGATGGGGTGAGCTATTCGTCGGTCCCGGTACGACTGTTTATCAGGGTATGGTTGTTGGTATGTATAACCGTCAGGGTGATTTAGACATTAACGTTTGCCGCGGTAAACAGCTAACTAATATGCGTACGTCATCTAGTGACGGTGCAATTCAACTAACGCCTTTTACTGATCTAAGCCTTGAACAGTCAGTCGACTTTATAGAAGACGACGAACTACTGGAAGTGACCCCAAAATCATTACGTCTACGTAAACGACACCTTGACCCAAACCAGCGCAAACGCGCAGCTAAATCTTAACGGCTTAACGAAAAAGTATTCCAATCACTATATGTATTTTGATACTTACTTGAATTGACCCTAATCCTGTATTCATGCGTCCCGCCAGTCGATAAAGTTGTGTTTGGGTATGAGTTTGGCCAATTTAATGAATTAGTCGAAATCGGAATATTACTTGTTAGTGTGGTGTTGGTGTCGTTTTGGCTAGCGCCTGGAACATAAGACCCGTTGCCGTTGGTTGTTTTTCTATACACCCAAGTACCCGTTGGGGATGTTCTGGTTTGGATTTGGTAAATCGGCAAAGGCACGACACCGGTTTTATTTGGGGTGTCCCAAGAAAGCGTTAAGTTAGCCCACCCTGCATCAGGTGTGACTGTAAATGTATTGACACTGGGTACAGAAGTCGTTGTGTTATTGGGTGCACTTAATAATGCCACACTCCAATCGGATATCACACCACCTGAGCCGACAGACCTTAGTCTATACTCAAACGTATTACCTGTGGTTAATGTTTGAGCTGGATATGAGTTTAGCCAAACTAGCGAGGTTACAGTATTTGCAATATTTCCTGTTCGAGATGTGTTGGTGTCATTTTGACTTTGCCCCGGAGGATAACTTCCGCTGCCGTCAGAGCTGGTTCGATAAACCCAAGTGTCCGTCGATGAGTTTCGTGATTGAATTTGATACTTAACTGTTCCGTCGATTGCGCTCCATGATAGCGTAAAGTTCGACCATGTTTCGTTAGTTGATATCATGAAATTATACAAATCCCCATGCGCGACACCAATCGCGCTTACAGGTGTTTGTGCAGCTACGTTATAGTCACCGCGCACGCTGTCTTCAATAACATCCCCATCACACAACCCCTCCGTAATAGTTCCGCTCTCGTCCGCATGCCATAGAATGTCGTCATACTTCTCACTCGTAACATTAATACAAAAAGTGCTACTATCAGCAACTTCGGTAAGTGCAATGCCAATTCCACCTGCAACCTTTAGGCCGGTTGGAAATAAAGTATCAAATGATCCTGTCTGCACACCGGTAAGTTTCATGGCATTAACTGCCTTACTAAGAGTGTCTTTGGCAGATGAGTCTGTTGCGCTTCGTTGAATCCCGGAATAGGCTATAAACGTAATCGTGGCCAAGATTCCAATGATAACAATAACTATTAGTAGTTCAATGATTGTGAACCCACTATAAAATAAACGGTTTTTTTGCGTTGTTGCCATAATTTTTATTTTTTATCGATTTAACTGTACTGTTGTCCACGGCCCGTAGGCTTCTTTGAAGTTTGACGAGTTTACCCTAATTTTATATTCAAATGTCTGCCCTGAGGCATAAGGAATTTGAGTGGCCCAATTAAGAGTCGTCGTGGTCGTTGGAATCTGGCCCGTGTAAGTAGTGGTTATGTCATATGAACCATACCCTGGCGTGTAGTTTCCTGCTCCGGTGCTTGTACTGCGCCAATACCATGCGCCAGTTGTCGATGCCCTTGTTTGTATTTGATATACAGGGTTTGGAATACTATATAGTCCTACCGGTTCAGACCAGGACATGTCTAGTGTTGACCAGCTAGGGTTTGAAGTAACAGTAAATCCACTAACCGTTGGCGCAGAAGTGTTGCTTTGATCTGGAGAAACTAATTGTACAGTTTTCCAGTCGCTGAATACGCCTGCAAATTTTGATGAACTTACTCTGACGCGATATTCAAAAGTCTGTCCTGAGGCGTATGGTATTTGGTTTGTCCAGCTAAGTGTAGTTGTAGTCGATGGTATTTGACTTGTGTAACTACTGGTTATGTCATATGAACCATACCCTGGCGTGTAGTTGCCATTGCCTGTGGTGGTATATCTCCAGTACCATGTACCTGTTGTCGATGCGCGTGTCTGTAGTTGGTAAATAGGGTTGGGGACCGACTGCATGCCTGTTGGCTCTGACCAAGTCATTGTAATATTGTTCCAGTTCGTGTCTGGTGTAACTGTAAAGTTTGATATTTCTGGGGCATTGACACTTGTGTTATCTGGTGATGAAAGCGCAGCTGTACTCCAGGCCAACGGTGTGCCATTAACGACAGGGCGAAGCCTATATTCAATTATTTGTCCTGATGTATAGGGTAATTGAGTGGCCCAGTTAAGTGATGTAGTAGAGCTAGGTATTTGTCCGGTGAAGTTGCTATTAACGTCATTTGAACCTGAACCCGGAGAGAAATTACCATTACCGTTCGAAATATATCGCCAATAACAGTAGCCGCTAGAGACCAACCTGGTTTGTAGCTGATATGTTGTGGCGTCGGTTACACTGTCCCATGACAAAGTAATGCCTGTCCAGTCTTCATTTGTGAATACCTTGAATCCATACATATCACCCTGAGCTGTACCGGCTGCGCTTTGTGGTGTTTGGTTGCTGTAGTTATAGTCTCCAATCACGCTTCCACTAATTACATCACCACTACATAAACCCTCTGTTATGTTTCCGTTTTCATCTGCGTGCCACATAATGTCATCGTATTTCTGACTAGTCACGTTAATACAAAATGTCTGGTCATCACTCACTTCAGTCAGAGCAATACCGAATCCGCTACCAACCTTTATGTTATCTGGAAAAGCAACTCCAAATGCACCGGTTTGGATACGCTCAAGTTTCATCGCCTTTACGGCTTTTGAAAGCGTATCTTTGGCGGCAGATTCAGTTGCGCTTCGTTGAATCCCAGAATATGCAACGAAACTAATCGCTGCTAATATACCGATGACAACAATTACTATTAGGAGTTCAACTATTGTGAACCCACGGCGAAATATAATGTACTTGTTGGATTTATTCATTATTTTTGTTTTGTATCCGTTAGGGTTAATTGTATCACGCTTATAGTTGACGACAAACCTCGTGTGGTTTGCGTCAAATAATTAATTGCTTATACTTAATATTAGGTATGATTGAAAAAATAAACACAGATAAAATTAAATCATCACTTGTTTCAACGGCCGGTCAGTTGATTCGGGCCACGAAAGGCCCTGATGAAATGTTGGGTGAGCTGTTTGCTGACGTCCAGAATAATCGCATATATACCGATGGTAAAACTTTTGCAGATTTAATTCCACGTAGACGTATAAAGCAAATTCAACAGGAGTATCTGTTACAAAAAGAAGATCCCGATTTTGACCTACGGGATTTTATTAGTCGACACTTTTATGCACTACACACTGATAAGCTGACGACCTATAAAACTGATATGTCGATGACCTCACGCGAACACATAATAGAATTATGGGACGAGTTGGAGCACAAAAATCGTCGTGACAGAGGATCATTAATCGCATTACCTTATTCGTACATTGTTCCGGGCGGTAGGTTTTCGGAGCAGTTTTATTGGGACAGTTATTTTATAATGTTAGGTCTTGCTGCAGACGATAAATGGGATATGGTCGAGAATATGGTAAAGAACTGCGCTTATATGATTCGAAAATTTGGCTTTGTTCCTACAGCCAACCGGACGTATTTTACCAGCCGTTCTCAACCACCTTTTTTCTCAAGGATGGTCAGGCTACTGGCTGGCCATAAGGGTCAATCTGTCCTGGTAGAGTATCTTCCGTATATGGTGTTAGAGCATAGATTCTGGATGAAAGGTAGAACGAAGCTAACCAAAGCCGAGCACAAAGCCTTTGCGCGCGTGGCTGAAATGCCAGATGGATCGCTACTCAACCGATATTACGACAACAAGACAACCCCGCGTCCAGAATCGTTACATGAGGATACGGAAACCGCACTGAGCGCTAAACGACGTCAATCCGACAGGCTATACCTACACCTGCGCGCTGGAGCTGAATCGGGTTGGGACTTTAGTTCTCGGTGGTTAATTGATCCAGATGATTTGCGGACGATTCATACGGCCGACATTATTCCGATTGACCTAAATTGTTTAATTTATGAACTCGAGGTTACAATTGTTAAAGCGTATCATATAAGCAAGAATCCAGTTTTGGCACGTACATTTCAAGCGATGGCCGATAGGCGCGTTTATGCGATTAATAAATACTGTTGGAGCGACAAAGAGCAGTTCTTTGTCGATTATAATTTCCATAAAAAACGCTCGACAGGCCGGGTTACGTTAGCTGCAGTTTTCCCGTTATATGCAAAAATAGCTACTAGTAAACAAGCAAGTGCGGTAGCCGACAGGTTGAAACAAGACTTTCTAAAAGATGGAGGTTTGGTAACGACACTAATCGATACAGGCCAACAGTGGGACTCTCCTAACGGATGGGCGCCTTTGCAGTGGGTTGCGATTGAAGGGTTACGAAACTATGGTTATTATCAGCTGGCTGATGAAATAAAAGAGCGGTGGATGGCGATTAATGACAAACTGCTATCAAGCAAAGGTAAATTAGTCGAGAAATATAACGTGGTTGACACAAACAAAGCTGGCGGTGGGGGCGAGTACCCGCTGCAAGATGGATTTGGATGGACTAACGGTGTGCTCGCAAGATTATTAAACGAAAGCAGTTAAAATATTTTTTTATTTTTTATGTCATCAGGTAAAAACCCATGTTCAGGTTTGAAATCTGACTTCCATTCATAGTCTTTGCCGTAGCCAATTTCTTTCATTAGTTTTGTCGGTGCGTTTCGAATGTGTAATGGGACTGGAGAGTCGGGGTACTGTTTAGCAAGTGTCATCGCTCGATCCATGGCGTCAGTAGTTTGGCGTGATTTTTCACTTTTTGCAAGCGCTGCGGCGACATGAAACAAAATATAACTCGATTCTGGCATGCCGACACGTTCGACCGCCTGAAAGGCATTGAGCGCTAGACCCAGCGCTCCATTGCCGGCAAGTCCAATATCTTCGCTAGCAAAAATTATCATACGTCTGGCGATGAATTTAGGATCTTCGCCTGCATCTATCATGCGGGCTAAATAATATAGCGAGGCGTCAACGTCGCTACCACGCATACTTTTAATAAACGCGCTGATTACGTTGTAGTGCATGTCGCCTTTTTTGTCGTATCCAGGAACGCGTTTTTGAGCAGCGATTTTTACGATTTCTGGTGTTATTTTTTCACCCATGCTGAGCGACAATTCTAGGTTTCCAAGTGCCACACGTGCATCACCACCTGATAGCTCAGCCAAGTAGTCTATCGCTTTGGGTGTAATGCGTTTGGTTGCTTTTTCGGATTTAACAGCGGACTTTAGGATGTTAATTATTTCATTCTTACCAAGTGGCTCCAGAATTAAAACTCTGGTTCGAGAAAGCAAAGGATTAATAACTTCAAAACTTGGGTTTTCGGTAGTTGCGCCAATTAGGGTAATCAGACCGGATTCGACGTGTGGCAAGAATGCATCCTGTTGGGCTTTGTTGAATCGATGAATTTCGTCAACGAACAAAATCGTGCGTAGCTGCAGATTCCAGTTTTGCTTGGCGTGTTCAATAACCTTTTCGATATCTTTTTTACCGCTAGTTACGGCCGATAGTTCGATAAACTCAGCTTTTGTCTCTTTGGCGATAATTCTGGCTAGGGTTGTTTTACCGCTACCTGGAGGTCCCCAAAATATCAAACTAACAGGTTCTTTGTTTTTGACTATTTGGCGCAAGATCTCGCCATCACCCAGCAGGTGTGTCTGTCCAATCACTTGACTAAGTGTATTTGGACGCATGCGTTCAGCTAGGGGTATTCGTTGCATGAATCTATTATAACCGTATACTAGTAGTAGATGAAGCAAATACACATACTACTACTATTTGGCGGTGAATCGTCAGAGCATGAAGTTTCGATTGAGTCAGCACGAAATGTCTACGAAGCCGTTGATAAGGACAAATTTAACGTATCGCTGGGGTACATTAGTCGAGGTGGTATATGGACACTTGTTGATGCAGTTTCGGACTACAAAGACTCCGAGACTGGAGCCAGAATCATTCCAATACTTGGTGATAAAAAATTCATGATTCAGAGTACTAGTAACGCCTTGTCGCCTGATTTAATTTTGCCGATTTTGCATGGACATAACGGCGAAGACGGTACGGTCCAGGGGCTAGCGGATTTGATGCATATTCCGATTGTGGGTTGCGGACAGGCTGCTAGCGCACTGTGTTTTGACAAGGTTAGCACCAAGCGGATCGCTGAAGCGTGCCGTATTCCAGTTGCAGAGTATGTGACACATCTGGACGGCAGCCAACTACCCAGTTACGAATCATTGGTAGACAAACTTGGCCCTACTATGTTCATCAAGCCAGCCAAAGAAGGTAGTTCGATCGGAGTAAGCAAGGTCACAAATGCCAGTGAATTTAACGACGCGATAAATGAAGCTCATAAGTACGATGAATTAATTTTGATTGAAAAAGCGGTCGTGGGCAGAGAACTTGAAATTGCAGTGCTTGGTAATCTTCCTAATATCTCAGTTAGCGATGTAGGTGAGGTTATACCAGACGGCGAATTTTATAGTTATGAGGCTAAGTATGACTCTACCAGTTCAAGTGAAGTTATAATTCCTGCTGATATTAGTGACGAAATCAAGGTTAGGGCTCAAAATTACGCCCGGACACTATTCGCTGAACTTGGGTGTAGGGGTATGGCTCGGATAGATTTCTTTCTAGAGGGTGACGTGCTAATGTTAAACGAAATAAATACAATACCTGGATTCACGAATATCAGTATGTACCCAAAACTGTGGCTAGCATCAGGTATGACCTACCCAGAGCTAGTCGAAAAGCTAATCACTTTAGCTATCGAACCTGTTACAATAGAGTCATAAGACAGGGGGTCATCGTGTACACAATAACAATTCTTGTAATAATTCTGGTCATATTTGTTCTTAGTGGACTAAAGGTTGTTAACCAATACGTACGAGGCGTTGTTTTGACGCTAGGTCGACTTACTGGTTTGCGCGACCCGGGTTTGCGGGTTATTATTCCGATTTTTCAGCGCATGATCCGAGTCGATATTCGTACCAACACTATCGATATTCCGAAACAAGAGGTTATCACCAAAGATAACGTGACGGTTAATGTTGATGCGGTCGTGTATTTCAGAGTCACCAATGCAACCAAGGCAATATTGGAAGTCACGAACTTTATTTATGCCAGTAGCCAGTTTGCGCAGGCAGCTTTGCGTGACGTGACCGGTAACGTTGAGTTAGATTCGCTACTAGGCAAGCGCGAAGAAGTCAGCACTCAGATCAAAGACATTGTCGATAAACAGACTGACAAATGGGGAATTGATGTTGAAAGTGTCAAGATTCAGAATATTGAACTGCCACAGGATATGAAACGAGCTATGGCAAAACAGGCCGAGGCCGAACGTGAACGACGTGCCGTTATCATTACGGCTGAGGGTGAAAAGTCAGCTGCTGTTGCAGTATCAGAAGCCGCTGCGATTCTAACCAAGATTCCTGGTGGAATAAATATTCGAACTTTACAGACGTTAGAAAAGATTTCGGTCGAGCCGAGCCAGAAAACACTATTCGTCCTGCCCGCTGATTTAATCGAGAACGTCAAATCGGTTCTCGGCGGTAACAAGTAGCAATCATCTTGAAAATTCACTCATTTCCACCTATAATAATGAGTGTTATCGTACAACGCCGACGAGGCTCTTTAGCTCAGTGGTAGAGCAGGGGCTTGAAGAGCCCTGTGTCCCCAGTTCGAGCCTGGGAGGAGCCACCA
>DAOMNR010000024.1:0-559 GCA_035443865.1 Candidatus Saccharimonadota bacterium
ACACCTCCATCAAACCCTGGATTTATTAGCGGTCCATCTGGATTTATTAACACCAAAGACGCTACTTTGACCTGGCCAACTAGTGGTGGTCAATCGGCAAGCGACGGCGCGTCTGGTATTGCTGGGTTGCAATATAAAATAGAAGGTAATTCATGGTACGGCGATTCGCACACCGGTACAGGCGATATAAGTGACTTGTTAACAAACGATGGATCCTACCAAACAGTACCTACGCCAGATTATAATGACATTACTGAAGGCACCAACACGGTTTACTTCCGTACCTGGGACAACGCTGGTAATATTTCGATTGGAACTGTTAGCGCAGCTCTCAAGATTAACACCAACGGATCACCGTCTGAACCGCTCAACCTAACAGCCACACCAACCAACAACACCGTCAATTCATTCTCGTTTAGTTGGGCTGATCCAGCTAGCTATGTTGGCTCGGCAAATAGCTTAAACTATTGCTACACCGTGAACACAGTGCCGTCTGTAGCCACATGTAACTTTACCGGTAACGGCATCAAATCACTTCCAACTGGACCATACGCTACCC
>DAOMNR010000024.1:569-8055 GCA_035443865.1 Candidatus Saccharimonadota bacterium
TAACACTCTGTATGTAGTTGCCAAAGATGAATCAGGAAACATAAACTATGCCAGCTATGCCGAAGTAAGCTTTAGTGCTAACACCTCTGCACCTGGAATTCCAGGAAATGTAGATATTGTAGACGTATCAATTAAATCGACTTCCAAGTGGCGCCTAGCAATAACATGGGACGTTCCTACGAATGTAGGCGACGGCATCTCTAGTTATAAAATTTTTAGGTCAACAAACGGTGTGAGTTTTTCCCTAGCTGGTACCAGCTCGAGTACAACTTATATAGATGCAGGTCTAAGCCAGATTACATATTATTACAGAGTACAAGCCTGTGATAGCACAAACAACTGTAGCGCTAATAGCTCTGTTGTGTCGCTGATACCAACAGGTAAATTTACAGAACCAGCTAATTTAATTGGCGAACCCGAAGCAAGTAATATAACTACTAAAAAATCGTTAATCCAGTGGACAACCGATCGCGTAAGCGATTCAAAAATAGCTCTTGGAACATCAAGTGGTCATTATGGACAGGCTGAGATTGGCAACTCAGACCAAGTAGCCGTACATGACATCCAGTTAGATAATCTAGCGGCGGGCACAACATATTATTACATCGTGAAGTGGACCGACACAGACGGCAACACTGGCGTCAGTCAAGAACACGCCTTTACTACCAAGCCTGCACCTGTCATCAAAGAAATAGCCGCAACAAGAGTTAGCCTAAGCGGTGCAGTAATTGGATTTACGTCCACTGGATCAACTAAGGTTAATTTGTATTACGGCGAAAGTGATTCGTTTGGTGGGCTACAGTCGGTCAACACCTCATCAGCCGAAACTCCGTACAACATGGAGCTTAGCGGTCTAAAAGATGGTACAAAATATTACTACATGCTAAGTGCCTTTGACAGTGAAGGCAGCGAATATAAAGGTAATATCTTCTCGTTCACTACTCCGCCACGACCACACATTTCAAATCTACGATTTGAACCGGTCGAAGGAGAACCAACCAGCACACAAAGTATAACCTGGACAACCAACGTACCTAGCACCTCAACTGTCACCTATGGCAAGGTTGGATCGGGTAGAACTGACATCTTGAAATCCGAACTAACCAAGGAGCATAAAATCATCATAGCTGGACTAGAAGACGATAGTGATTACTTCTTGGTGGCAAGAGGCCGTGATGCGGATGGAAACTTGGCCGTGTCTGATTCACAAAGGTTCAGAACCGCACTTGATACTAGGCCACCAGTAATTTCGAATGTAACTATCGAAACATCGATTCGTGGAACCGGATCTGAAGCCAGAGGTCAAGTAATTGTGTCGTGGCGAACCGATGAGCCATCGACCAGTCAAGTAGGCTACGCAGACGGCAGTACCGCAACTGTATTCAATAACAAAACTAGCGAAGACACCCAACGTACAACCGAACACATCGTAGTGTTGTCCAACCTACCTACATCCAAGGTCTATAGTATTCAAGCTATTTCATATGATAAATCACGCAACATAGGTGTTAGTGATCCACAAACTTCGATTGTTGGACGCGCCAACGAAAGCGTTTTAACGATTATTCTTAATGCATTGCAGAGGGTGTTTGGTTTGTAGTATGGACGACGTCAAAAAAGAAGCCTATCACCGCTCAATAAGTAATGCTAAATCAATTATTGATGTTAGTCATGTAAATCAGTCGTTCGAGGTTGGTGAAGAAACAATCGATATTTTAAAAGAAGTAGACTTCTCGATCAAAGAGGGTACGTTTAATATTATCTACGGACCGTCTGGGTCTGGTAAATCAACTCTTCTAAACGCACTAACCGGACTCCAAAAACCAACGTCTGGCGACGTAACTTTTGACGGAAAAGATCTGTACGAGTTAACTCCTGACAAATTAGCTCACTTTCGGGCCAATGAGATTGGTATCGTTTATCAGCAAAATTTTTGGGTAAAAAGTTTGAACGTTATTGAAAATGTATCGATGCCGCTGTATTTTACTGGTCACTCCAAAGCAGCGGCTGCTAAAATAGCGATGAATGCGCTTGAACTGGTAGAGATGGCGGATTTTGCCAAAAAACGACCAGTCTTACTGTCTGGTGGTGAGCAACAACGCATTGCTATGGCCCGTGCACTTGTTAATAACCCTTTGTTTGTTATTGCGGATGAACCAACCGGCAACCTAGACAGCACTAATGGAGACATGATAATGGGACTTCTACAAAAGTGTCAGACCGACCTAGACCGCACTATTATTTTGGTTACACACAACATGGAATACATTCCTCTAGCTGACCACCTGCTGCATATTGAGGACGGGCATGTTGTAGAGACCATGCATCAAGGCGTAGCAGCAATTGCCGAAGGGTTACTTGATGACATGCGTTCGCGCATCACTAGATTAGCGAAAGGTAAACACAATGTCTAAATTAATGACTGTATTTACCACCAGGCGAGAAAAATCTCGTCAGTATAAATCTATTCCATCTAGAGTTTTGTTATATATCGCTTGGCGTAACTTTATATCCAAGAAACTTCGCTCATTTCTAACTGTTTTTGGTGTGATTATTGGCGTTAGTGCAATTTTCTTCCTGTTGTCATTTGGTCTGGGTGTTCAATCATTAGTAACTAATCAAGTTGTTGGTGATAAATCACTCAAATCCATCGACGTAACCTCACCAAACTCAAAAATTATCAAATTAGACGAAGCGACAGCAAACAAGATGCGTACTTATCCGCACGTCAGTAAGGTTGGTGTACAATATTCTTTCCCTGGAATTATGAGCTACGGGGGTGGCGAGGTGGATGCGGTTGTTTACGGCCAAAACCAGGAGTACCAAAGCCTCAGTAGTCTTGCGCTAATAAAAGGTAGGTTGTTAAACAATATTGACAGCCGCGCAGTACTGCTTAATTCTTCAGCTCTCAAAGCTTTGGGTATAGATGATCCAAAAAGCGCACTTAACAAAGTAATCTCTGTTAATATTCCTCTCGACCGTGTTGAAGCCAAAAAGAAACTAATATCTGATAAATTTACCATTGTAGGTATTATTGATTCTGGATCTGGGAGCGAAATCTTCATGCCTAGCAACGTGTTTGATCTAGCTGGAGTTCCAACCTACAGCCAAGTAAAGGTTGTGATGGATGACACCTCTAACGTAGCAACCGCTCGAAAGCAAATCGAGGCTAGCGGTTTCCAAACCGCGTCGCTAACCGACACTTTGTCTGAAATTGATAATATATTTAGATTCTTTAATCTAATTCTGATTGGATTTGGTAGTATTGGAATGATTGTGGCGGTCCTTGGAATGTTTAACACCTTAACAATTTCATTACTAGAGCGCACTAAAGAGATCGGTCTAATGATGGCGCTTGGAGCCAGACGACGTGACATGCGTAAACTGTTTATATTTGAAGCGGCCTTGATATCATTCTTTGGTGCAGTTATTGGGGTGTTGATTGCATATATTATCGGTAAAATCGTCAATCTATATATAAATCTAGGCGCCGCCAGTAGGGGTGTAACTCAGTCGTTTGAGTTATTCGCAACTCCTTGGTGGTCAGTTACTGCGATTATACTGGCGACGGTGGTGGTTGGATTGTTGGTGGTATACTTCCCTGCCCGCCGTGCCGAACGGATTAACCCAATTGACGCTCTAAGACGCGAATAAAAACGGACCCGTCAAAGGGCCCGTTTATTTACTAATGCTTGAGTTAAATCTTTAGAGTGTATGTGTAGTTTTTAAATCCTGCAGTACCGGTGTAATCAAAACCGTATGATTCGTACTGTAGTTTCAAATCACTAGCACCTTTGGCAATCTCGTATACTAGGTTTCCGGTTGCCGTGGCGCCTTTATCCATTGTGCCGCCTGTAAACTCTGGTTCAACGGTTGCCGTAAATGACATTGAATCAGAAATTCCATCAGCCGATAGGTCTAGGTCATAACCGGTGAAAGATTTACTATCGCCAGTATTAGTAACGGTAACATTCACCACTACCAACTCTTTACCTTCGCTGGCGCGTTGAAACTCATTTTCAGGAACATAGTCTCGGTTGACTGAATTAACCTTAACTTCAAACTGACCAAATTTGGCAGTTTCGCCCTTGTCAAAATCTTTCTTGGCGCTGTCTTGAACCTTAGCTTCTTTGCTTGCTTCATTAATTGCATTGCCATAAATTGTGGCTGCACCACCAAACAAGGCTAGTCCTGCAATCAAAAAGAACACTATAACCAGATTAATTAAGGTGGCAATTCCTCCAGTTACTAAACCGGTGATTGACATACCTTTGTTTTGAGCTTTTTTGATAGCTATGATTCCTAGGACCACAGCTGTAATACCAGCTCCTAGTCCCAAGAATGGAACCCAGCAGAACACAAGCGCAACAATACCAACTACCATTGCTGCAACCGCTAAACCACCAGCTGATTGACCGGCTGGTTTGTTAGCTGGTTTTGGCGCCTGAACCACAGGTTCGTCCGTTTTATTTGATGAATCGTTGTCCATTTTTACCCTCCACAAGTTATTTAACTAATGCCTATACTATATATCATTACGATTATTTAAACTATATATCTGATAAAATAATCTTAACGGAGAGATGCAGGAGTGGTTGAACTGGCCGCTCTCGAAAAGCGGTGTATCGCAAGATACCGAGGGTTCGAATCCCTCTCTCTCCGCCATAATAAAATTATCTAGCTCGTCTAGGTAATTTTATTATGAAGAGTTAAGATGAATTCGAACCCGAGAGGATGAAAACTGCCAGTGGCAGTTTGCAAGGGAATCAACTCTTGAAAACTATGTTTTCAAAGATGTTGTTCCGGGGTCGCGGAACGTGACCGAATCCCTCTCTCTCCGCCATGAAAAAATTATTTAGTTTATCTAGATTATTTTTATAGTAATTTAGTGTATACTATATTTGAAATAAATCCGCCATGCGGTTTGGTATTTTAGCCCAATACACAAACAAACTTGCGGTATTCTAATTGACACGGGCTGGTCGAAATTTAACAAGGAGATAAATATGGTTAGTCGTGAAGAAAAACGCGCCATGAAAGACAAGCTCGTCAAAGAAGGTTACGAACAGTGGCGCGAAATGTCGCAGTCACACTGGAACCACTGGCGAGCTTGGGGCTCTTGGTTTAGCTGGGGCTCACCTGTGGGACTTGGACTGTTCTTTGTTCTACTGTCTGTCGCAGCCGCCATATTGGTTTGGGTTATTAAGCTCTAATCAATTATAAAACCTTTAAATACCGCCTTTATAGGCGGTATTTATTTTAATAATTGCTATACTAGTTTTATGCAAGAACCATCTATTTTTACAAAAATTATTAACGGCGAGATTCCGTCTCATAAAATCTATGAAGACGACAAAACATTTGCGTTTTTAGATATATATCCAATCACAACCGGACACACTTTGATTATCCCTAAGGTTCAGGTTGAGTTTTTATGGGACCTTGACGATGAATACTACACAGCCGTTATGAACACCGCTCGAAAACTAGCCCTACACCTTCGCAGTGAACTAGGTGTGCCGTTTGTTGGTGAAAAAGTGCTTGGAACCGACGTTCCCCATGCTCACGTCCATCTAATACCCTTTGTTCAGCCGCACGAATTTCATGGCGATCAAGACATGAACGCTAAACCAGATCATGAAGCATTGGCACGACTGGCTGAAAGACTGAAGCTATAGTGCCAATCAAGATTATAGCTGTTGGCAAAAAGCACGAGACTTGGGTTCATGATGGCATTAATCGATATGAAAAACGACTTCGAAACCAGTTCAAGTGTGGTTGGTTGCTAATCCCCCACTCTTCACTTGCTACTAGTGACGCTAGGCGTGATGAATCAAAACTAATCTTAAGTAAACTTAGTGACGATGACTATGTAATTTTACTAGATGAACTAGGCAAGCAACTGACGTCTACTGACCTATCAAAACAAATAGCTAAACCACTTAGTTCATCTAAAAATCTCGTTTTTATTATTGGTGGCGCGTATGGTGTAGATAGTTCAATCCGTGACCGAGCTGATTTTGTATGGGCACTATCAACACTTGTTTTTCCGCATCAGTTAGTTAGGTTAATATTAGTCGAGCAAATTTATCGAGCACAGGAAATAAATAGAGGCGGTGGGTACCACCATGGGTAGAATTTGGAATGTAGCTATTGGAATTTGGCGTAATAATTAAATAACACACATACGTGTATTATTTAATTTGGTTTGCTATATTCCAATAGCTAAATTCCATCTTCTAACTATACAGTTATTCTAGCGCGGCCTTTAATGCGGCGGCGTTTAAGCACAGCTCGGCCAGCTTTGGTCGCAATTCTTGCACGAAACCCGTGAGTACGAGCACGGTGACGTTTGTGTGGTTGGTGAGTTCTCTTTGGCATATCTAGACTATTCTACATAAATTCGGCTGTTTTATCAAGGTGATGGTTGAATTTTCATTATTACCATTGTTTAGTATGCGAAACTTATCCCCTAATCGATTGTTCTTATCCACATATTAATAGAGGTGGTATCAAATTGTGTATAACTCGTACCTCTATCTATGGATGAGTTTGTGTTAAAAATCCGGGTTGTGGAAAACTAAGACTGTGGGTATAATTATTGGTAGTTAATGTGAATTTTTAAGGGGAAAATTTATGCATCACGCGTTGTGGCAAAGTGTATTAGGTGAAATCGAATTATCGGTATCTCATGCTACATTTACGACGTGGTTCAAAAACACCCAACTTGTCGACCAAAACGATAATGGCGTTGTAATATCGGTCCCGAACATATTTGCCAAGAAACAATTCGAAGTAAAGTTCAATGATCAAATCAAAGAAGTGTTATCTAAAAACGGCGTCACTCCCAAAAATATCACTTACATGATTAATACAGGTGCTAGTAAAACTAGGGTTAACCGTGAAACAACCATTACTGCTGACCCACCAACAGCGGATGACCTAATTGCCACCGGACAATCTAGCCGTAATTCTTCTAAACTAACTACGGGTAACTTAAATCCGCGTTACACGTTTGATAACTTTATCGTTGGGTCGAGTAACGACCTGGCTTATGTTGCCAGTCAAGCTGTAGCTGAACATCCTGGAGAAAAATATAATCCAATCTATTTATACGGCGGTGTTGGACTTGGTAAAACTCACCTGATGCAGGCTATAGGAAACGAGATTAAACGAACCAAACCAGACACTAGGGTGTTATATATTAATTCAGAAACTTTCGTGAATGAGTTTTTGGATCACGTTAGGTTTAAGAAAAAAGGATTTTCGGAAAAGTATAGAAGTGTTGATGTATTAATTGTTGATGATATGCAGTTCATTGCTGGCAAAGAGAAGACCCAAGAAGAGTTCTTCCACACCTTTAATCACCTACATCAAAACAATAAACAAATTATCATTAGTAGTGATAAACCACCAAAGAGTATACCAACCCTAACCGAACGCCTGCGTAGTCGATTCGAAATGGGTATGACTATTGATATACAAA
>DAOMNR010000025.1:0-4088 GCA_035443865.1 Candidatus Saccharimonadota bacterium
CTCGATTGACACCTTTCGTTTACAATACCGGTCAGTAATGCTGAGACAAATGTCAGTTACGTCACTTGCGGCGACACCCATGGCCACCAAATAGTCGGCGACGGTCATTGAAAGGCGCAGTGCGCGCATATTAGGGGTAATCGTCTCGCCAAAACGCTCGGCCATGACCTCTTTGGAGTCACCCTCGGGCAGGATCACTTTTCGGTAGAATGTACCCATGTCAGAAAATAAACTCATTACAATGATTATAACACTAGTGCTAATACCTTGACATTTCAAACGTTTTGTTGTAATATTGTAAGATGAATGAAACCGATACACCATTTCAAGAGCCAAATTTTGGAGTCGAAAGTAAAGACTCCCAAAAATCATGGCGCAAGGTGGCACAAGAGAATTTGAGGATTGCGGTTGAAGCAGCTTATGCCGCTGATGCAGATGAAAAAAGTGAAAGAATCATAGTGCCGGCTACAGAGGTCGATTTGGTTAAATTTGCGAGCCACAGTGATTTAGCTGGGGTGAATGGATCAATCGGAACTAATATATGGAAGATACTAGTGAGAAGTGCGTCACAATACGCAGGTAATTTTCAAGGACAATACAGGCATGAAAGCGATAGTTCTGAAGTAAGCGAGGTGTATCTAACTCAGCAGTTAGTAGATCTGTCAAAGATTTTTGAAGGTATGGGCCCGAAAAGACACGCAGTTTTGGAAGAATATTTTAAAGTTGGTCTAGATAAATTATCCGATAAACCCGACAGCTCCGAATAGTAGTCTCTTGGTATAATTATATAAATGAATCAATCTAGAATAATCATTGACGTGCGTGAACCGTTCGAATACGAATCGGGTCATGTTGACGGGGCGATTAATATTCCTCCAGGGACTCTGATGTCTGGAAGTTCTGGCTTAGAGAATGTCAAAAAAGATACTGAGCTTGTTCTATATTGCAAGACAGGTAGTCGTTCTGCTGCGTCAATGCAAATATTAAAACAAATGGGCTTTACTAACTTGGTCAACGGCATAAACGCCGGCCACGTTAATAAGAATTTTTTTTAAATCGAAAACTTACATAGAGCAGGACGATAAGTGCGCTAAGCGACAGCATGATTAGCGCTGGCCCATAAGACTCGGCGTATTGATAGGTCAAACCAAGTATTAGTGGAGGCAAGAAACCACCAAGTCCACCAGCTGCCCCAACTATTCCGGTGACGCTACCCATTATATTAGGGGGCGTTAATTTGCTAACCTGTGCAAATACCGCGCCGCTAGCAACTCCAAGCATAAAGGCAAGCGACAGATAGGCGATGGTCGTTTGAATAGCGAGTGTTGGTTGAAAAGCGATAAAGCCTGCCAGTAAAGCTATTGCTAGTAAAGATAATTTGATAATATGTCTGCCGCCGATTTTGTCACTAAGCCATCCACCGACTGGTTTTGCTAAGGTAGCTAGTAGTATGAAGCCAGCTGCTCGCGCGGCGGCATCAATTAACGTTATGCCGTAAGCTTCTTTTAAAATAACCGGTAGGTATACTCCAAACGCGACAATTGCACCAAAAGTTAAGGCGTAAATAATTGACATGTTTAGTGTTACGGGAAATAAAATGGCTTTTTTAAGCCTAGCAAGCGATGAGCCAGACGAGGGTTTCCAGTTGGGCGCATTTTGGCCTAGTGTCATAAATAGTATCGCTATAATCACGAGCAGTGTTCCAATAATGACGTAAGTTAGATCTCTGCCGATAGTTTCGGTTAGTTGAGGCGTTAAAAAACCAGATAGAGCAGTACCAGCATTACCCAAACTATACAACCCAATGACCAGGCCTCTTCGTTTGGGCTCAAACCAAGCGCTGATATATGGTACACCGATTACAAATGATGCTCCACCGATTCCTAATAAAACAGCGACAATTAATAAGCTATCGAATCCGTCGACTATAGCTAGTCCGAATACCGGCAGTGAAGTTAGCAGGCTAACAATTATAAAAGCCAATCTACCACCAATCTTGTCGGTTATCATACCGAGCGGGATTCGTCCGAGTGAACCGATAATTACTGGCACAGCTAAAAGTAAAGAGAGTTGTAGTGGGCTGAGAGCTAACTCGGTTCCGTATTGTGTACCTAGGGGGCTAAGTAATGACCAGGCCCAAAAATTGATAATCAAAGCCAGAATTGCAAGGATTAGCGCGCGGTATTTTGGATTTGTTTTTGTGTGTTTTAATTTAGTCATGGTTAATCTTTATATAATACTACAGCGGCGTACTAGGTGTTAAGAATAAGTTTCAAGCATCTAATTAAGCGTGTTTAGCGACACTCAACAAATGCGTTGTTCTTGTTTTTAATAACGTTGCACTATATTCAAATACTGTTATAAACGTCGCTGTAAAGACTAAATCTGAAACTAAGGTGGCGCGAAGGAATGGTAGTGCCATGACGTAACAATCAATTAATCCAGTTAGCGTATGACTGTACATGCCGCTAGCCACCCAAACACCAAAGTTAGAAACGATGAAGAATATCAAGCTAGCTCCAAGTGCGCCAAATGAAATGCGCCAAGTTTGCGGTAAGCGTCGTAATAGATAACCTGCTAGTGGAATAATAGCAACGCTCAGCCATGTCCAAATGAACCCACTATATAATCCAATTGTAATGTCGGTTATGATCATAATTACAAGTGGTATAAAGACAGCCTTGCGCCAATGAAGCATCATACCTGCGGTAATAGCAATAGCACCGATAGGCGCAAAGTTGGGGATGTGCGGAATTAATCTCCAACCGATACCAAACAGTATGAGACCTAGTATTAACAGATGGAACCTATATTTAATTAGAGTTTTTGGAATTTCCATGTGATTACCTCTCCTCCCTTCTGCATATAACTATCTGCGCCTACATCTGACATGGTTCCATTAATATAAAAACTCCAGTATTTACCGTCAGTGCCACCCTGATGACCCTCAATCGAGTCAACGTATTCGCCGAAATCACTAGTTTTTGTAATGACGTCGTTAGCTTCTTCTTTGAGTTGTTTTAAGGAAGTCTCACCAGGCTTTGCCGTATAGATGATTTCGGTGCGTTGAGATTTTATTATTGAATTTGACGGTTGTTCAGCGACCCGTTCGTTCGGTCTGTTTAGTGTCCATAGTATTCCAGTCACTAATAGTATGACAGCGGCAACAATTGAGATGATATATATATTTGTTCGTTTCATCATATACCTCTCTATACTTCGCAAATTCCAGCGACACAAGCTAATTCTTTGGCGCCAGTTGTTTGATCGTTTGATTCGTAGAATTTGAGCATAGAGAAGTCAATTTCTCCAAGCTCTTCGACACGTTTTAGATATTCATCCTCAGTGATTGCTTCGTAAGGCGCTAGCTCGTAGACGTGATCATTGCGAGGAAGGAATGACAAGCCGCCAACATCACTCCAGTTTTTATAGACAAAGTCAGCTACGCCCAGCCACTCATCATTATCGGCGTAAATTGTTACGGATGGGTTATGTTCGGTGAAGTGTTTCTTGAGTCGCTGCCATTCGGTTAACATTTGAATAGCTGAGACCTCACTAGAAGTTATAGCGCCATCGGGTGCTTTGACGGGAAATTCCAAAACAAAGGTAGTAGCAGATTCCGTGGTGCTTCCAACTTCGGGATTAACCGGCACCCCCTGATCGACTGCAAATTCATACAAAGGATCATGTGCGCTAATTCGTACACGTCGGACAAAGTATTTCGAGAACCAAGGGTGCATGCCCGACCCAACCCCAAGTAGCTGACCAGAATTCCCGTGAGGTTTAACACAGGTGATAGCAGTTGAGGGGTTAGATCCAAATCGTTTGGCGTATTTACGATTAGCCTTGATAGCTTCGGTTCGAAGTGCCTCTAGGTTATCATCGTTACGGACGATGTCGTTATCGTAGTAACCGGTAATTGATATACCCAGTAGTTGCTCTTCCTCGCAGTTACGTTGCCAATCCTTACTAAGGTATCCGAAGTCCGTTAAGGTTGCTTGATATGTGCCAACGATGGTAGCTAGTCGCATTTTTCGTAACAAATTAGGCATGTCGTCACTTGGCCTAACGACAATCGATGATAGGTT
>DAOMNR010000025.1:4098-7815 GCA_035443865.1 Candidatus Saccharimonadota bacterium
CAAAATTGCTTGGAGCGCAGATAGATTTCACCGCAAGGGTTTACGCCAATCTGATGTTGACCCTTTAATTTTTTGGCTCGTCGAGCTGGTACCTGGTTCAAGATTTCGCCGCGGTTAAAGATACCTCGTTCGCCACTACCCGAGTTTACAAGTGCGGTCCATTCTTCTAAAAACTCTCCAATCGAAGGCTTGGATTTATAGACAGCAGAGTTATTGGCCATAGCGCGCTGTGGGTTGTCGGTCCAAAACTTACCTTTCTTGGAATCGCGAATCTTGGTGTCATCTAGGTCTGATAGAGATATTAATGCCGATCGACGAACACCACCAGCCACGACGATTTGTCCAACTTGGCAAATGATATCGTGAATGTCGAGTGTTGTAAGTTTTTTACCCTGACGCGATAAGATTTTGCTACGAGTGTATTCCATCAAATCTATTAGTGGTTGTGGACCCGAGGCACGTCCACCCATGGTTTTAAGTTTGGCACCGGCTGGTCTGACGTTAGAATAGTCGAGCTTGACGTCACTACCACTGGTCCAAATATCAGCTGCAGTTTTAAACGCATCGCACCAACCTTCGCGACTGTCTTTGACGACGATTGTTGGTTTAACTACGCCCGTTTGCTTCTTGATGGTAGGGAACTGGCGGACATTTTCTTTTTCGGCGGCAAAGCCACAACCTGCACCGCACATCGAAACGTACATAATTTCAGAAATATCTTGCCAACTAGTAGGGGCGATGTAGGCACAGTTATAAGCGCAAACGTTTGATTTGTCAGCGGCTTGTCCTGCTGACCAAAGTAGTCTCATTGACGGACAAATATCTTGATTTAGTATGGCAGATTCAACGTCAAGATATTCATCATTAGTAAGTTTGTCGCCCATTTTGAGTTTCATATAATCCATGAAACGCGTGACAGCTTCGGGCCAAGTTTCACGACGTCCGAATTCGCTACTCCATCGTGCATAAAATTGATAAAAAATAAATTGTTGATATGGTGTTTGATTCATATATTCCCCTATTTGTTGATGTGTATTGCTGACTATAGGACGTGCTTGTGCTTTATGATGTGACAGCCGTCACAATACATATGGTGTAATAAACAACACATCATACGCTAGATATGGTGTATAATTAATTAAAAGGGTGTATATTGATAATTATGAAACAGCAAACAGTTAGTGAAAAAATCGAGAAATTCTTTGCACAGGGGGCTCCAAAATTTTATAAACAGGGTGAGACAATCGTCTTTGCGGGCGAAGAGCCGCCAGGTGTTATGTTTTTGGTGGATGGAATTGTTGAACAATATGATATAACGAGCGAAGGCAACAAGCTGGCGGTCAATATGTTTAGGCAAGGAGCGTTTTTCCCAATGTCCTGGGCAATTACCAAATCGCCAAACGTATATTTTTATGCAGCATTTAAAGACGTAACTGTCAGGACGGTTGATGCAGATGTGGCAGTACAATTCTTACATGATAATAGCGATGTTTTATTTGACCTACTTAGGCGGGTGTATGTCGGGGCAGATGCAATTCAAAGCCGATTGGTGTTTGCAGCTAGCGGAGTGGCCTCAGAGCGATTAATCTTCGAGCTAATAACCGAGGCTTATCGGTTCGGCCAGATATCGGATGATTCACATGCAATTATTAAGGTAAAGCAAGTAAATCTAGCGGAACGAAGTGGTCTAGCGCGCGAGACTGTAGGGCGTGAGTTACATAAACTTGCCTGTGATGAATTAATCACAGTAACCAGACAGGGCATTATCTTGTCGTTAGATAAGCTAAAGACACGTCTTGGTCTGAGTGTTTGAGGATTTTGTTGTTGTGTTATGTTTAAGTACTTGCTAAAATACTAATATGAAATTAACTCGTAAGCCAAAATCTGACATCTCTACATCCGAAGAGCGATTGATGTATTCAATGCAGCTCTTGGGTGATAAAACACGGTACAAGCTGTTTAAACTATTGATGTTAAATAATGAAATGTGCGTCAGTGATATCGCTACAGAGCTTAATATCAGTGTGTCGGCTGTTTCACAGCATTTTAGTAAATTTGAAATGGTAGGGCTAGTTGACAAGGAGCGGATGGGTCAAAAGATATGCTATATGCTAAAACCAGACGACGCTCTGACTGAAAACCTTATTTCGATAATTAATAAATCATAGGAGGAAAATATGCCTAAAATAACAATTTATAGTACTGCAACCTGTGTCTACTGCAAGATGCTTAAAAGCTATTTGCAAAGCAAGGATATATCATACGACGAAAAAAGCGCAGATAAGGATCATAATTTAGCCAAAGAGCTGTACGAAAAAAGTGGTCAGTTAGGAGTGCCGTTTACTATTATCGAAAAAGATGACGGCTCAGAAGAAAAAATACTTGGTTTTGACAGATTACAAATCGATATGGCGCTTGGTCTAGCTTAGACAATCATATTCTTAAACTTATATACATTTAAAGTTGTATAATGCAGGTATGGAAGCAGAAGCGACTATGCCACTATGGATTGTAATTACACATTTCATTAATTTGTTTTGTATAATTTTGCTAATTCGTAGTGGGTTGCAGATACTAAATGACCACCCTTTACTTTATTGGACTGATCATACTCGTCGTGATAATTATTGGATTAAATTCGGCAAGAAGAAAATGCCAAAAGACAAGATTTGGACAGCGCACGATGAGGCTGAACGAATTGGACACTACGCCATGCCCGGCGGAGGTCATGAGAGGTTTGGAGCGGGCCGAAACTGGCACTTTGCAACGGCAATTATTTGGATTATTACAGGGCTAGTTTATTACACATACATGTTCTTTACAGGCGAATGGCGACGATTAATTCCAACTGATTGGAGTGTATTTCCGAATGCGGTTAATGACTTCGTTAACTATATAACCCTCAACATTCCACCCGACAGCGCCTTTAATCCATATGATTCGTTGCAACAACTAACCTATGCGGGCGTTGTGTTTATCTTGGCTCCGATTATGATTTTGACGGCCTTGGCTATGTCACCGGCTTTTACTAATCGCTTTCCTAAGTTTATGTTGCTATTTGGTGGACGCAGACAAGTTGCACGCAGCATCCATTTTTTGGGGATGATCGGCTTTTCGATATTTATAATTATCCACGTTGTACTAGTAGCACTCGTTTATTTTGGTCGTAACGTTAAGTTAATTACTTTTGGTACAACAGATGTAAACATTACGGCTGCATTGATTGTGTTTGTCTCGGCACTATTATTCTTGTTGGTTTTCAACGTTATTGCGACATACGTTACGTTACGACACGGTGTTGGGGTACGTCGTGTATTAGTGGCGATTATGAATCCAGTTATTCACGGACTGTTCGGACGTCTAGTTCCGCGCAAAACCTATAGGAAAGAAGATGTTTCGGAGTTTTTCCGCATTAACGGTTATCCACCAGAAACTGAAGAATTTCATAAGTTAGCTAAGGGTGATTACAAGGATTGGCGTCTATCAGTTGGTGGGTTAGTTGAGAATGAATTAAACCTAAGTCTAGATGAAATAAAAGCGATGCCTTATCAGGATCAAATTACCAAGCATATTTGCATCCAAGGCTGGAGTGCCATTGGTCAATGGGGTGGTGTTCATATTAGCGAGATAATTAAACGGGCAAAGCCTAGCAAGAAAGCTAAGTACGTCGTTTTTCATGCATATGATGTCGACGCTTCAGGCAAACCTTATTATGAA
>DAOMNR010000026.1:0-7639 GCA_035443865.1 Candidatus Saccharimonadota bacterium
CACAACAAACAGCACTACCCTAGTGTGTAAAGAGGCCGAAGCTGGTGTGGTGGTACGCAGTTTCATACTACTGTTAATCCTAGCATAAGCAACATGTATTTGTCAATATTAGTAACCGGGGCGTCGCTAGCCCAATAATCATCTTGTTACTAAGCTAGAGACTGTGAAATCCGAGGCGTACCCGAGGATTTCAGCCGAACGCTTAAATAAAGCTCCTGTGGAGCTTTATTTAAAAAGTGTGCTCTAGTGTGTAACAAGATGGTTGTTGGGTCTTACTAAACCCCACACCACTGCTATAGTTTCAAATAACGATATGTGGCCAGTAACGATGAAATAACGCCGATAACTGACCCAGCGACGATCATCGCCAGCAGTACAAACGGGAAATAAGTAGTAATCAAATCAATCGTTGGCCCAACTGCAATTTTATAACTAGACAACGTATCGGCTGCACCATATAGCGCTAGTATTCCTAGTCCAGTAGCAATAATGGCGGCAATAAAACCATACATCAGTGCCTCAATCAGGAACGGTCCGCGAATAAAGCTTTTGTCGGCTCCAATTAATTGCATCATGTGTATTTCTTCTTTGCGATTAAATATTGCCATACGAATCGTGTTAAAGATAATTAGTGATGAAATCACCACAAAAACCGAACCAGCTATTATTCCAACTTGCTGCGCAAAATTAACCGCCCTTCCGATTGATTGAATAGCCGCCCGCCGCTCTCCAGCAAACGACGGTTTGTGATCTGGATTAATGTGTTGTTTTACCAGTGCATTATTATCGACGAAAGATTGTAGTTCGCTAGTGTTATTAATATCCTGTACGGTTACCTGCAGGGTTGCCGGAGTCTTATTTGTAGCCTCTTTGATGGCGTTTAGAACATTTTGATTGTCTTTGTTTTCTTGGGCAATTTTGTCTCTTGCCTCTTCAGAACTAATAAAAGTAGCTGACCTGACCGACGGCAGTGCTTCGACTTGATTAATTAATTTTTTACCAACGTCATCAGTTGTATCGGTCTTGAGATAAATCGACATCGCAACCTCATCACGTAGTTGCCCAACCGTGTCTGACAAAACTGCCTTGGCGACAACCGTCGTAAAAATGATTAGTAAGGTAATAGTCATAACTGCGGTGGCTGCAATTGTCAGCCAGGCATTTCGGGAGAAATTATTAACCCCATATCTAAACATGCGATAAAACGTTAACATCTTACGCCGATTGCGTTTTTGTTGAGCAAAAGCTTTGGAATCTAGTTTACGTTTAGCTTTAGCCATATTATTGCCTATAGCTTCCCTCGGCTTGATCACCCGTTATCTTGCCGTGATCTAAAGTAATTACGCGTCGTTTTAGTTTATTAACAATATCAGCGTTATGAGTGGTCAGTAAAACCGTTGTGCCGTATTTATTAATTTTCTCGAGCAAGCGTACAATATCCCAGCTGTGTTTGGGGTCAAGGTTGCCGGTTGGCTCATCGGCAATCAAGATTTTCGGCTGACGAACGACCGCCCGCGCAATAGCCACACGCTGTCGTTCACCTCCAGACAACTGATGAGGAAACTGTTTTTCTTTTCCAGTTAAACCTACTAGTTCAATAACTTTCGGTACGGTACTTTTAATCTCGCGGTTGGTCATGCCGGCAATTTCTAGTGCAAACGCCACGTTTTCAAATACGGTTCGTTGTGGTAACAGTTTGAAATCCTGGAAAACAACTCCGATTTTACGCCTTAGCATTGGAATGTGGCTGTCTTTTAGGGTGTCGTAGTCAATTCCACCAACTACAATTTTGCCGCTGGTTGGTTTTTCTTCACGAGTTAAGAGCTTAAGTAGCGTGGACTTACCAGCGCCACTAGTTCCAACCAAAATAACAAATTCGCGTGGTTCAATAAATAAACTCATGCGACTCAGCGCAGGATTCGTGTCCTTGCCGTATGATTTTGTTACCCTATCAAGTAGTATCATTTCTCGGTCAATTATAGCATAAGCGAGTCTGCAAATGAAACGCTTTTCAGGTTATTCGCGTTCTAAATACGCCTCTATAAAACCATCGATTTTGCCATCAAGCACCGCGCTAACGTCATGTTCTTCGTACTTAGTCCGCGTGTCTTTGACCATTGTGTATGGGTGCAATACATAGTTTCTAATTTGCGACCCCCAATTGGCCGATTCCCCCGCCATTAGGTTTGCCGTATCTTCGGCTTGTTGCTCCATTAACAGTTGCGCTAGTTTAGATCTAAGAATTTTCATGGCGGTCTCGCGGTTTTGAAGTTGCGAGCGTTCGTTTTGAATCGCCACCACTATTCCAGTCGGGATATGGGTTATCCTAACAGCGCTATCGGTCGTATTAACCGATTGACCACCATGACCGCCTGCTCGATAAACATCAATTTTTATATCTCTGTCGTTAATCTGCACTTCGTCTGGTGTATCGATCTGCGGCAGAACTTCAATTAGTGCAAATGACGTCTGACGCAGATTATCGCTGTTAAATGGACTCAATCTAACCAGTCTATGCACTCCGTGTTCACTCTTCAATTTGCCGTATGCAAACGCCCCGCTAATTTCAATTACGCTAGATTTAATTCCCGCTTCTTCTCCAGTTGACCGATCAACGACTGAAGTCTTCATGTTTGACTTCTCTGCCCAGCGTAGATACATTCTTTCTAACATTTCAGTCCAATCCTGAGCATCTGTACCGCCAACCCCAGCGCTTAATCGTAATATTGCGTTGTGATCATCATATTTACCGTCAAACAGCAGGTCTTTACGCCTTTTGTTGAACTCGGCTTCGAGCGCTTTAACCTGAGCCTCAAACTCACCCACTAGACTATCGTCATCTAAATCCATCAATTCTTGGATATCATCCGTTTGTGACTTCAAAAGCTGCCATGGTTCAATTATTGCCTGTAGGGCCGCAAGCTGTCGACTAATATCCTGGGCGTAATTTGGATTATTCCAAACCTCTGGCTGAGCCAACTCATCTGTTAACTTTGAGGCCTCAATAACCTTCTCACTTATTTTAAGTCGCGAAAAAGCACTATCAATCTGTGACGATAAGGCTTTAACTCTTTTTAACAGTGGTTGCATTAATTCCATTGTAACAGTGATTGTTTAGTAATTGACCGTAATAGTCTGGTCATATTGGTGCTAAAATGGTTTACAGTATGAGAATTGGCGTATTTGATTCAGGAATAGGCGGTAAAGCAGTTGCAGTTAAAGTGCGTGAACTTCTTTCAAATACTGAAGTTATATCTATTAATGATCACAACAATATGCCTTATGGAACTAAGCCTCCATCCGAGGTGATTGAACTGACTAAATCCGCCATTAAACCTCTGATTGATTCAAATTGTGACGTAATTGTACTCGCCTGTAATACAGCAACTGCCGTAGCCATAGATGAGCTTAGAAAAATTCACCCCGATACCCCATTTATTGGAATCGAGCCAATGGTAAAACCGGCTTCAAACTTAACAAAAACCGGCAACATTGCAGTCCTGGCTACCCCTGCTACGTTAAAAAGTAAGCGTTACCTGGAGCTCAAGACAAATTGGGCGGCCGACTTAAACGTCATCGAACCCGACTGCAGCAATTGGGCTGAGCTTATCGAGACCCAAAGGTCGGAAAAGATTGACGTAGAATCGGTCGTAAGGTCGCTAATAAAATCAAATGTCGATGTAATTGTCCTAGGGTGCACACACTATCACTGGATTAAAGATCGAGTAATAAATATCGCAGGCAGTGACGTCCGTGTCCTAGAACCGTCAGACTCAATCGCTGAACGTATTAAAAGCTTACTACCCTAGTTGCTTAACGGCAGCTATAAACTGTCTGCCGCGATCTTCGTAGTTTTTAAACATTCCAAAACTAGCACAAGCCGGGGACAAAATAACCACGTCGCCCTGTTCGGCGTTGGCTTGAACAGTCTTTACCACCGTATCCATATCGATATCTTTACCTAGATTATCTATCGCTCTATACCCAACCTTGATTAAGGAATCTTCGATTACCGGCGCCTCATCGCCAATTAGTACAACTGATCGAACATTTGATTCAACAACCTTCATCGCTAGTTCACTAAAGTCTGCACCCTTTGATGATCCACCAAGTATTAAAATTTTCGGCTGATCAAATGACGCTATCGCAGCAATCGCACTACCTGGTGTCGTCGCAATGCTATCATCGTAATAGTCGACTCCATTTATATGGTTTACCAGCTTCAAACGATGTTCTAAGCCCTTGAATTTGCTAATACCCCTCCCGATAACCTCTCCGTCTTGCACATATGGGTAGACAGCACTAATAGCAGCGCATGCATTGTCTAAATTATGAACTCCGGGAAGTGTTAAATCATCGATTGAACACAATTTTTGTTCACCGTAATAGAAGTAGCCATTCGCCACATGTGCGTAGACTTCGTCTTGATAAGGCACTCTTATCCCTAAGCTTATATCTGCAATGTCGCTCGAATATCGATTAGCTTGATTGTATATTACGATATCTTCACTAGTTTGAAACTTTACAATATTTGACTTGGCACCTAAGTACTCATCCATGTTACTGTGAACATCAAGGTGTTCGGGTTCAATATATAAAACCACAGCTATATGAGGTGAGCGCACAGCGTCCCATAACTGAAAGCTACTTAGTTCGTAAACTACAATATCACTATCCAAGATGTCTGTTAGACCGTCTAGCGCTGGAACACCTATATTGCCAACGAGATGGACATTTCGTCCAGATTCGCGCAAAATACTAGCAATTAAACTTGCTGTTGTGCCCTTACCCTTACTACCAGTTACACCAATTATCGGTGCTGGACAATTTTCGAAGAACTCATTAGTAGACGACCATATTTTACCATTCGTTTTGATTTTTTTAGGATCTAAACCTGCCGTTCTAATAACTAGATCGAAATCCTGCAATTCATTTAGCACACCTGCACCAACCTTCACTTCGACCCCGCTTGGCAGCGTTCCCTCGGGCTGTTTTTCATCAACGATCGTAATCTTGTTGTTTGAGTCCTTCGAATAATACTGGTAATTTGATTTACCCTCTAGACCGTATCCTGCAATTGCAATCTTCATAATGATATTCTAACGTGGTTCAAATAAAGTAGCTACTTTTTCGTTTAAATCTATTATTTCTTGCTTTTCGCCACTACTGACCGCTGCTAGAACCCAAATATCACCATTAATAAACCCGCGCGCGGTATCTATCATGCGATTTAGAGTAACGTTTTTGATCATGTCCGGAATTTTATCGTAATCTTTGATGAAATCGTCACTAAAATAACGGCCTGTATAAAATCCACTAATTTGAGCAACAGTCTGTGCTCCCATCTGGTAGCGGCCTAGCGCGTATGATTTTGCAGCTTCTAGTTCACTCTCTTTGATCGAACCCTCAAGCACGCAGTTTATTTCACGTTTGATTATGTCGAATAAATCACTGGCAGTCTCGTGATTCACTTGACCGGTTATATCCCAACCGCTGTCGTACTTACTGGTGGCAGTGAAAGCACTTACATTATAAGCTAGACCTTTCTGGCGGGCTGCACCAAAAATACGTGAGTGCATCGTACCTGTTAAAATATGGTTTAGATATAACATCGCGTCCAGCTCTTCATCAGATAACTCACGCGGAATGGCCATAAACAGACCGAATGTTAGATTAGTTGCGTCTTTACGCCTAATTAGCCCTGGGCCTGCCTTCGTAAGTTCGTCTCTAGGCACCTCAAATCGTTCACCCTCGTTCAAATTAAAATCTTCGATTTGACGTTTAATTTCAGCCTTGCGTCCAGTTAATTGACCTGCGATTACAAACCGCATGTTTCGGGTCGTGTGTGTTCGGCGATGGTGCTCGCGAACATCAGCAAGACTAACGTTGGCAATGGTCGCAAGCGACTGTCGATAGGTCAAAGTATCTTCTCCAAGCATCTGGGAAACCCTTGGGAAAAGTATTCGGTGATGATCATTCAAATAATTGGTTAGTTCGCCACGAACGTTACCCTTTTCGGCATTTAGTTCTGTTTCATTAAATTTAGGGGTGCAAATCGCTAATTTTTGTAGCTCTAAGATTCTATCCCACTCAAAGTCAGCACAATCTGCTTCATAAACCATCGACGTGTCGCTGGTATAGGCATTATGGTACGCCCCATTTTTTGTAAATTCAAACTCGAACTCATGTTCGCTTTTAAATCTGGCATTAGCCCCAAACGCCATATGTTCCATAATATGAGCGACCTGTTCGATATCTTTAGATTTAGCGTATCGATTACCAGCCCTAAACTGAAACTGCATACTCATAACCGTCGCCCCAGGGACATCTATTAATAGGCCTCTAGCTCCGTTTTTTAATCGTACTTCCTCGACGTTATGATTCATTGTATTTTACTTTCTGCCACCCGTTATTTTCGGCTATGCTTGCGGTTTTGACGCTGAGTTTTCTTTTTCTTGCGCGCTGCATTCTTTTTTTGATTTGCTATATTCGTAGCTGACTTTTTAACTTTGAAATCACCATCGCGACTCTGTTCACCTCCGGTCACTTCATTAACACCCTTCTCGACTGCATTTTCAGCTAGTCTCGTCAGCTCTGTTTCGTAATCTTCTTCGGTCTTGGCGATAACATCGTGTTTATGAACGTTCATCACAGCTCGAAGCACCTCATCGCGAAGCGTCGCCTGTAGACTATCGAATAGTTTTTGCGATTCACTACGATATTCCACCAGTGGATCGCGCTGACCAACACTGCGCCAATGAATTCCCTCACGTAAGTGCTGCATATTCTCTAGATGCTGCATCCATAAAGTATCAAGCACCTGCAGGTAAACTTCACGCTCAACCTTGCGCAACACATCAGGCTCAAGCTCTGTTTCTTTGGATGAATACAGTTTATTAACTTCTTTTAGGGCAAGGTTGTAGCGCAGTTTATCACTTTTCTCATCACCAATCGCCTTGATTTTTTTGTCAGCCAGTGGAAAGACAGCTGTAAAATCTTCGGCGAAATTCTTATTGTTTTTTGCTGGAAGTGCAGTTAGCTCAAGTACTTTTTGCTCCAACAAACTAACAATTTCGGGTTTAATGTCGCCACCCTCTAAAATCTTGCGTCGAATTGTGTAAACTACACGACGATGTCGGTTAATAACGTTATCGTATTGAACAACGTTTTTACGGGTATCAAAGTTAAATCCTTCAACTCGTTTTTGCGCAGCTTCCAAAGTTTTTGAAACAGCCTTATTTTGAATTGCCATGTCTTCGTCTACACCCAAGCGATCCATCAAACTAGCGATACGCTCGCCCTGGAAAATACGCATCAAGTCGTCTTCGGTCGAAACATAAAACTGAGTTTCGCCCGGGTCACCCTGGCGACCACCGCGTCCACGCAGCTGATTATCAATTCGGCGAGATTCATGACGTTCGGACCCAATTACGACCAGTCCGCCAAGCTCTTTGACGCCTTTACCTAACTTAATATCGGTACCGCGGCCGGCAATGTTGGTTGCCAGTGTAATCGCACCCTTTTCGCCAGCTTTTTCAACAATTGCGGCTTCACGTTCGTTGTTTTTGGCGTTAAGTAATTCATAGGGAATACCCTCTTTGTCTAGGTATGATGCAATTAACTCGTTCTTGGCGATCGA
>DAOMNR010000027.1:0-7591 GCA_035443865.1 Candidatus Saccharimonadota bacterium
TGGCCTTGAACTCACTTTGCAGACTTGGTTTGATGAGACCCGATTGGTCTGTAACGGCCAGGGTAAAGTGTTGACTTTGGGTTTCACTTGCAGCCTTGTTGGTTGCTTGGTTGGATAAATAAACAATTGCAAAAATAACGCCGATAATAACAGGGAAAGACAGAGCCGTAATCCAGAAACTTTTCTTTTTTAGAGTTCGAATTACCTCAAAACTGATAACAGCACCAAGATTATGCATTATTCACTTCCCCCATCCGCTGAACTGCCTTGATCACCATATATTTTGACAAAAATATCATCGAGCGACGCGCCATTATACTTTTTCTTGATATCTGATATCGCACCGTATGCGCTTGCTTTGCCGTCTTTGAGCAAAATAATTCGGTCACACAAACGCTCAACCTCCTCCATTTGATGTGTAACAAAAATGACAGTCGCGCCACTTGCTTGGTATTCTTCAATGATTGTCATTAGTAGACGGCGGTTAACAGGGTCAAATCCTTTGGTCGGTTCGTCTAGTATTAACAGTTCGGGATTGTTCATAATCGTTACACCTAGCTGCACCTTTTGTTGTTGCCCACCAGAAAGTTTATCGAGCCTGGTGTGTGCTTTGTCTAATAAGTCAACGCGCTTCAAGTAATCTATCGACCACGAAACTGCTTCACTTTTTGACATACCCTTTAGACGTCCAAAATAAGTCATAATTGAAATTACGGATTCTTTTTTGTATAGTCCACGTTCTTCGGGCAAATAACCTAATTTGATGCCGCTATCAACTTGATACGGTTTTCCGTTTATTAACAAATCTCCACTAGTCGGTTGATAAATACCCAGCAACGCTCTGATAATCGTAGTTTTTCCTGATCCGTTAGCGCCCAAAAGTCCAAATGTTTCGCCGCGTTTAATATCAAAACTTAGATTATCGATGACCAGAGTATTGCCGAATGCCATACTGAAATTATTGATTGTCACTAAAGGAGTAGACTTTTTTGCCATTATATCTATTATACTATAGGTTTTTTGGTAGTTTTTTACTTAGAGAAATTTTGCCAGGCAAGCATAATAGCGGTATAATTGGGTTTATTATGGCATCGGCAATAGTGTTAAACAAGCTAACAAAATACTACCCAGGTAGCAAGACACCGGCAATAGATAAACTTTCAGTCTCAATAAAAAACGGTGAGGTTTATGGTTTTTTGGGCTCAAACGGCGCAGGAAAGTCGACAACTATTCGGCTGATTATGGACTTTATCCGGCCCTCTAGTGGATCAATCTCGATACTAGGCAAAGATTCTGTGAATGGCAGCGTAGACATCAGGCAGGACATTGGGTATCTGGCTGGCGACGTAGCGTTACCTAAACGAGTTACTGGTCGACAGTTACTTCACCACTTGGCGTCGCTGTCTGGCGGTATTGACTTAGGTTATCTACAAAAACTAGAGACAGACTTTCAAGCTCAACTAGACAAGCGTATCGGGACTCTTTCTAAGGGAAATCGTCAAAAAATTGGTTTAATTCAGGCGTTAATGACACAGCCCAAGGTATTAGTACTTGATGAACCGACAAGCGGACTTGACCCATTAATGCAGGAGCAATTTTATTTGGCAATCAGTGATGCTAAAAAGCGTGGTGCTGCAATCTTTCTTAGTAGCCACAGCTTTAGCGAAGTTGAGCGAATTTGTGATCATATTGGTATTATTCGAGCTGGTGAGTTAGTTTATGAAGGCACTGTCGCTAGTGTGGCTGCGAAACGGATGTCGACTTGGCAGATAACAGTTAACAATAAAGCTGACGCAGCTACCTTAAAAAAATCCAAATCACTAAAAGTTAGTAATTTGAGTGACTTACGTTTGACTGTGCGTCCAGTAGCAAGTATATCGTCAGCGCTGTTGGCGCTATCAAAGGTTGAAATTAAATCCATGACAATCAAACAGGATAATCTAGAGGATGAGTTTATGAGTTTTTATAGCCAAGAGGGTCAAAAATGGTAAAAACATTCTTATGGGAACTATCTAGGCGTAAAATGTTTACGTTGTGGTGGTCAATCGGCGTGTCTGTGCTGGTGTCAATTACGGTTTTGTCATTCTTGGCTATCAAAGACGAAGCGGCGCAGTTAAATCAGGCGCTAAGCGGGATAGCTGATACTGCAGGGTCATTCTTTGGCGGAAGTGATTTGTTTTCACCAATCGGATATCTTAATTCGCAAATATACTTTATTCTGTTGCCGATATTGGTGATTATTATGACTGTTAATTTGGCTTCGAGTTTGATGTCCAAGGATGAATCAGACCTAACCGTAGAACTAGCTTTGTCTCGTCCTGTTAGTCGCACTAGATTGATGTTTGGTAAATTACTGGCTTGGTTTACAATTCTCTTTACCGTCTTTGTCGTTTCGTACGGGGTTGCAGCTGTTTGCGTTAAAATCGTAGACATGCCAATTAATCAGTGGAATTTATTACTAACTCACGCTATTTCATTTATATTTTCAGCATCATTTGGACTAATAGCCTTTGCGCTGACGGCGGTTAGTAGGTTTACTAGACGGATAGCTGGTGTGATCGCTATTGTCTTTAGCCTTGGTGGTTATGTTATTTCATCACTATCAGGATTTGTGGATGGATTTAAATTCATCGCTAAACTACTTCCCTATCATTATTATGATACGACCCAGATGCTATCCGGCAGGGTTGAATTTGGCCTTACAGTCTATCTGGTCGGCATCACTGTAGTTGCGTTAATTGCAATGAGTGTTGGTTATAGTCGCCGAGACATCGGCTAGTACAATAATTAACAAAAGTCAGCTTTTATTGTATAGTATTAGTTATGTCATTGGATACATTTAGGATTGATGATTTTGAACGCCTATCGAACGGCGTACGTCTAATGCATGCACCAACCGTTTCTGAGATTATACAGGTAAATACTTATGAGAAAAGAGAATGTAACGTTCTTCTAAGGGTAGAAAAATTTGATTCAACTATACAAGTAACACGCGAAGACGGAGTGTTGATACAAGCAGAGATTGGTGCTTATAGATTACGTGATGAGAATCCTAATTTAGTAGAAGACATCAAGTCAATAGTGCCTGTTTTTGTAGATCCGGTTGAGGTTGTAGAGTTTATTAGGCAGAATGATGGGTGGGCTGCTAATGTTGAAGTTTCACCACCTGTTCATCCGAATCGTGCGCGTCGTCTCGCTATGATTATTGGTGAATCCGCAATTAAGAAACCTACTTTGACGAAAGCTTAGTATTTTAGCTTAAACACAAGCTTTTATTCGCCGGCTAGAACATATATACTGAGTGTATGAGCAACAACCAAACTGAAACCTCTTCGCGGCCACATACCCAACAGGCTGTTGTCCAAAAGCCGCCAGTAAAATCCAGAAAGTTACTTTGGGTGGCGGTCGGATTCATCATACTTTGCGTTGTAGTTATTGTTGGTGTTTGGTTGGCAAATACCTTGATCAAAATTCCAGCTACTCCAATCGTTAAATAACAGTAGTATAGTAACATTCGACACCCAGGGTGAGGGTGTATATTTTATTTAGTAATGCACAGGTTTTCCACTTTTTTGACGCTTATGCTTTTAAAACATATTGCAATAGTTTTGTAAATAGGCGTAGAATAAAAAAATGATTGATGGGGATCAGGTAAAAATAAGGTAACGGAGGGTTAAATCATGGCAGAAACAGTAGTTTCACCGTCAAACCAAAACTTTGCAAAAACATTTTTAGCAGTGTTAATAGGGGTGCTAATTGTAGTTCCGCTAACGACATTTCTAACGTTCCTAGTTATTAATTCACAAATGGGCGCAATTGCCGACAACGTTGGTCAAAGACTTGCGAATATCGGCCCAATGCAAACCATTAACAACGAGACCGGCAATAAGGCAAATTTGAGTTGCGTCGACCCAGAGGCGGTCGCTGACAGGGATGCTAAGCCAGTTACGCACGTTCACGTACCAGCTAAACCATACTCGCACTTTGGATATGTTTGGGGATATGGCGTTAACTACACCAGCAACACTAACGTAAGCAACACCACTACTACGACTAACACTAGCACCATTTCAATATGGGATAATGGCAATACTGATAATCGCAACAGCGGCAATACTGACAACCGCAATAGCGGAAACAGCATGATTGACAACCGATGGAGCGGAAATAGCCTAACTGATAACCGCTGGAGCGGAAACAGTTTCACCACTGTAAAAGATAATGGCAATGACTTTTCTAACACTCAGTCGCAAACTAATACCACAACTAATAACACCGTGACAGTTAAAAATAACGGTAACACGTCTACAGATAGTAGCAATAGTGGCAATACTAATACTTACGCACCTACAACTACTAATGCGCCAACTACCACTAACAATACCTCTACTACGAATGTAGTCAAGACAACTACCGTTCAGGATAACGGCAATACAAATAATAGTGGCAACACCAGTACAAGCGCACCAGTAACCACCACTGCAACAACAACCAATACGTCAACCAGTGACAATGATGGTGTTGATATAAACTAAAAAGCGAATCAAACAAATTGTAAAAGACCCTTACCAAAGGGTCTTTTACAATTTAAATGTTGTTTACGCTACGGGGTGAAAAGTAGTCGTCTTCGATAATACTGCTTGATCGCCACACACCAAGTGCTTGGCCGATAGGTAGATAGTCTGAATAACCCATAAAGTCAGCTGCACGCCTGATCATTGCGGCAGGCCATCCAAAGATTCGAATTCCATGCCATTCAAATATCGCCCAACGCTTACCAACCGGCACAACAACCGGTGGTGCAACTGGTTTATATGGCTTCTTATGCCTGTGATGACGCTCGCGTTTAAAGTTGTCGGCGACGAAGATTGCGTCATGTAGTGCGGTTTGGGCTAAGCCTGCGTGTTTAGTAACAGCGTTGTCCCCTATCACATAAATACTTGGCGCTGCTTGCATGAATTCATCAACGATGACGTGTCCGCGTTCATTTAGCATGAAGTGTTCGGCGTTAGCTTTATAAAATGGATGGTTAGCAACACCCGATGTCCAAATTACGGTTTGACTGTTAATTTCTTTGCCATCTATGATAATTCCATCTTTACTAGCAGATTGAACGGCTTTATTAACGGACACTTTGACGCCAAGTTTTTTTAATCGTTTGGCCACTCTTGCGCTAGCTTCTTCGCTCATACGCGGTAGCACCCTAGGTGCTGCTTCGATTAATTCGATGCGTAGTTTAGAGTCCCTGACTCCGTAGTGTTTACACAGTCTTTTGAGATATGAGCCTAGTGCGCCAGCTAGTTCGACACCAGTTGGGCCAGCTCCTATAATTATATACCTGTCGTCGAGCTTATGGTCAACTGCGATGCTGGTGTAAATTCGGTGTTTTAATTGTTTAATTTCGGTTTCAGATTTAATACCATAGGAAAAGTTATCTAGTCCTTTAATACCAAAGTATGTCGTAACTGTGCCAAGGGCTAAAATACAGCGGTCATACTGGTATAATGTCCCAGATTTACCGGTCACGTTTTTCTCAGATGGGTTGATTGTGGTAATTTCATCAATATGAACTCGTATGTTATCTTTGTTGGCTAATATTTCACCTAGCGGGACGCTGGAGCTTAGGTGACTGTGGCCAGTTGCTGAGCTATAGAGTGCTGGATAGTAACGGAAGTCTGGCCGGTCGCTAATCAGCGTAATTTGGTTTTTACTATCTTTTGCAAGTTCAAGTGCAGCTTTTATCCCACCAAATCCACCGCCGACAATAGTAATATGCATGAAGTACCTTTTGTTTTATGTTATCTATTGTCTTTATCATAACCTAAACGCATCATGATGCAAATGGGTGTCACAAATTTTCATTTCACAGTTTACAAATTTACAAATTAATTTTCAGTTCTCAATTTCCAATTATGCTCCAGTTCCAATTTGTGAACTGAAAACTGTGAATTAATTCAAACTTAGAGATTCGGATAGTGGTTTGTCGTTTAAATTAATAACAGCTTTAGTTGTACCGGCGGCAGTTTTGGCGGTATTTTCAAGCTGAGCCTCAACGCGAGGGCTATCACATTCACCACCAAGTTTTAGTGATCCGGTCAAATTAACAGTTACCGTGTCACCTGCGACGGTACTGCTGACATAGGTTAAATCTGATTGATACAGGGCGTTATATAGTCCAGATTGACCGATATACTGGTTTTTGCCGGATAGTAGTTGTTCGAAGGAAGATTTAATTATGTCGGTAGTTGTAACTGGTGTAGTTGTGTGCGATACCAAGCTGTCACCACAGCCGATCATTGGCCCAGCGATGCCATTATCTTCGGTGGCCACGTAGTACAGTGTCAGTGGTTTTGTGACAGAATTAAGCTGACTGGCCTGCTCGCTAGACTGTTTAGAAGTGTCAGTTTGCTTTGTTTCTTCTTTGACCGGTTGATTGGCTTGCCATAGCGCCCAAGCACCAGCGCCGATTGCTAGTAAAATAATAATAATTGCGAGAATGATCCATAGTTTTTTCATGGTCTTATTATACTACTATTAGAAATGGTCGTAAATTTAAATGGGCTCCGCGCGAACGCGGAGCCCTTTGCTCACCTGTTAAGGGAGCTGGTATGGTGGACGTGATTTGCATCACGCCCACCACACCGATACTACTTTACTACATCTTTAACGCCATCTTACGACGACGTGTCGATCTGGACATGAAGTACAAACCGCCAAGAATCAGCAGTCCGCCCGTCAGCGCACCTGGAACGATATCGAAACCAGTAAACGCTAGCACGGGTGGCTTCTTGGAACAGTCCGGCTTGACAATGTTGAACACAATCGGTGTTGCATCAGTGAGCGTGTAGCCTACATCTGCCACCGGCGTGAACGTAACCTTGCCATAGTACGGTGCACTCGACGGATCCTGTCCGTCAAGCCTCTGATCGTAGGTACCCGAAGGCACGCCGGTGATCAAAGTGCCGCCTGGGCCAGCTGCTGTCGCATTCTCGGCGACAATGTTCCAAGTCACGTGTTCGCCGGTCAGGGTGACCGAACCAACACTTGATTGGTCCACTCCAGTGCACACTGGCATTACTGCTGTTGCACTTGCCGTTACGTCACAGTCTGGCTTCGTGAACACGTATGTCCACTCAGTCGTTGCTCCGTCTTTCAACACTCTTCCATCTTTTGCAAAAGCATTGATGGTAATCGTGCCGTAGAACGGAGCACCTGTCGACGTGCCGTCGTCGGTCGCGTAGAACGTCCCAGCTGGGAAGTTCTCAACGTGTCCGACAACAGTGCCGTTTAGGTCCGCTTCGTAACGAACACCGTCAACATCCGGAACACCAACGGTTCCAGTTACGCCGCATGTGTGATTCGCGAACGTTACTGTCTGAGTTACCACCAGAGGTGGCGCACAGTCCGTGTTCACGTCGATCGCAATGTATTTGTCGCCAAATACAGGGTACGTCGACTGGTAATTGAGGTTGGCGGGAACGTAGTCCCACTCGGTCGCCGCGTGAACGTAGACCTTGACATGCACGGTTCCACCATAGGAGTCTTCAGCGAAGTTGATGGTTGTGGTGTTGGTGCCGTCGTTCTTTTGAAC
>DAOMNR010000028.1:0-7508 GCA_035443865.1 Candidatus Saccharimonadota bacterium
CACCCGATTATTTAAAAATAGTGTCGAGCTATAATATATCTGACCCGGTATATGCACTAGGCTGGCCTGGAAACACATTCTTCTCTGGCGGAGCCAGCATTACTGGTGGAATTATATCTAGGACGGTCGAGACGAGTGATGTGAAAAGTGTAGTCGCGTCAGCTCCAAATGACATCACCTTCGTCCAAACTGACGCTGGAATTAACCCAGGCAACTCGGGCGGGCCACTAATTAATGAGTGCGGTGCGGTCGGTGTTGTCAGTGCTATTTCTACATCGTCACTGTATGAAGGACTACCTAGAGAAGAGGGTGTGAGCTACGCCGTAAGCGGACAGTCGATCAAATCTGCACTAGGGCTATAAGATATTGATAGTTCTAGTTTGGTTCGGGTAGTTCTAAAAATAGCGCCACCCAAACCATGCCTGGATCGCCGCGATAAGTAGGGGCGTAGTACCATGATCCGTCTGGGTTTAGCATCTCTGGAAATGTGCCATGCCGTTCGATCATTCGACTAAAGCGCCGGTATTGTTCCTCGTATTCTGGGCTTTTATACTTCTTTAACAGGTGTAGATAATATTCGCCGTGCCAACTCCAAATGGTCGAACTGGCGTAATCTGGCATCAGTGGCGCACTCATCCACCAGTGGTAGCGAAAAGCTTTGGGTTGATCAGTGTAAATTAGTGGATATGGTTCGTTAAGTTTCTTTTCGGCTATGTATTTAAACGTTGACTCAGCTTTGTCGGCGTCATCAACAATCCCTAAAAAGAACGGGAAAAGCGCACACTCAGCGCTAAATGCCGTAGTTTTCATATCAGCACTAAAGTATCTTCCGTTCCAGTATGTGTCGATTAGTTCGTCGCGGTATTTGCTGGCGGGGATATCAAACGCGTTATTCAGTCCAAGCCTTTCGACACAAATTGCCATTCTAGCGACCAAACTAACGGCGTACGCGCTACGGTCGTACATCACAGCGTCACGCATTTCAGCAAATTTCATTTGTTTAATATAACCGTTTGAGTCTAGGAATATCTTGCGATATTTACGCAGCTGATGTTCGATGAATTTTCGTTCGGTCTTGTTTAGTGGATAATTACTAACCTCGATACAGTGCAGTAACCATGGAAGCGAGTCGATAGCACGACCCGGTGCCTCGAAACAGTTACCGGCTTTGTCGATACAGGTGCTAACAATATTTGCTCGCCTATAAAAACGCAGTGCCCAGCGAAGTGTATGATGAACTTGTTTAACGTAGCCTAGTCGAACGAGTGACTGACAGACCGTGCCAAAATCTCGCATCCAAAAAAAGTCAAAATGTCCCAGACTAGTCCGATAGAAATCACCTTCCCACAGTCGATCGAGAATTTGTTGACATATTTGCCTAGCATCACCGTCAAAACGATGAATTTTGCCGAAATATCGATTAGATAACTGACGGTATTCGGCCCTTAGTGTTCCAAGGACGACCCCGACAAAACGAATAAAAGGCTTCATTGGTATGTAGTATAGCATTTTCAGTTTGTAGTATAATTATAGTTACTAATAACCAAAGAGGAGGAACAAAATATGGGAATCATCGGATGGATATTGCTAGGTGGAATAGCTGGTTGGATCGCATCAATGATCGCCGGTACAAATAAAGGACAAGGAATACTCGGTAATATTATTGTCGGTATTATCGGAGGTTTAGTAGGAGGATTTATCCTCAACCTGTTTGGTGTCGACGGCGTAACCGGATTTAATCTGTGGAGCCTACTTGTCGCACTACTTGGTGCGGTGATTGCTTTGTGGATTTGGAAAATGATCTCTGGTAAGAAAACAGTCGCCTAAAAAAGAAAGAAGACAATTATTCATTAGCACTCTTGTAATAAGAGTGCTAATTTTATACAATTAGTGTAATGAGTAAGCGCGATTACTATGAAGTGCTGGGCCTAAGTAAGGGCGCTTCAGCCGATGAAATCAAAAAAGCCTATCGTAAGGCGGCTGTTAAATATCATCCCGATAAAGAGGGTGGTGATGAGGTCAAGTTCAAAGAAGTAAGTGAAGCTTACGAAGTATTAAAAGACAGCGATAAGCGTCAGCGTTATGATCAATTTGGTCATGCTGGTGTTGGTGGTAACGGCGGTGGTGGTGCGGCTGGCGGTAATCCATTCGAAGGTTTTGGTGGGTTTGGTGGTCAGAACGTTCATTTTGACTTTGGTGATGGCGGGCTAGGTGATATTTTTGGTCAGTTTTTTGGCGGCGGCGCAGGTCGTAGGCAGCGCGGACCACTCAAAGGCCGTGACATAGAGGTTTCGCTGCAGTTAACGTTTGAAGAAGCAGTGTTTGGTGTGGAAGAAAAGATTGAACTAGATATGGACGACGAATGTTCACACTGTCGAGGCACGACAGTTGAACCGGGACATGACATGAAAACATGTCCAACCTGTAAAGGTTCAGGTCAGGTAAATCGTGTCATGAATACGATTTTTGGTCCGATTCAACAGGCGGCAGTTTGTGAAACTTGTCATGGTCGCGGCAAAGTACCTGAAAAGGTTTGTACAGTTTGTCGCGGAAAGGGTACTGAGCGCCGCAAACAGACCATTAAGCTCAAAGTTCCTGCTGGTATCGATGATGGTGCTACAATCCGCCTGCGTGAGCGTGGAGAGGCCGTAGGGGGCGGTGAACGTGGTGATTTGTATGTTCATATTAGGGTCAAAGCCCACAAACAGTTTACGCGTGAGGGTAATATTATCTTGTCTGAGCAGCATATCGATATGGTTGACGCTGCACTGGGCACCGAAATTGATGTAATAACAGTTGACGGTAAAATTCGAATGAAGGTACCGGCCGGAACTCAGTCTGGTGACGACTTTAAATTATCGGGTCATGGCGTGCCGAATCTAAATTCTGACAAACGCGGTCCACACATTATTAATATTGTCGTCGATACGCCAACTAAATTATCCAAAAAACAAAGAAAACTGCTAGAAGAGCTGAAAAACCTATAAATTTAGGCTATCAACCACTGAACATAACGCTCTACGGCGTCACTTGACGTTCCGCTAAACGGATCATCGTGGATGTCGATGCCGGGTGTAGCGTTTACTTCAATCAGATAGTGTTTGTCGGTTTTTTTGTCCCACATCATATCAACTCCGCTCATACCTAAACCTAGTTTATCGGTTATTGCTTCGGCGTCATTAATCATCGACTGGGGTACTTGGTGGGTTGCCTCGTGTAAACTACCACCTAGGCTGACATTGGCGGGCCCAACCACCTGGGCTTCTTGACCATATTTTAGAACGTTTTGAAGTTTGTCACCCAGATACCTAGCGGCCGCCCCCATATTGATATGCATCAGAGACGATTGAGAGTCGTCATTGCGTGACATGTCGGCGTTAGCGTCATTAATCAACATTTCGATAGTCGATTCACCGTCACCTATCACATGGGCTGGCTTGCGTAGTACTGCTGAGCAGAATTTACCACCAACAATTAGTAGTCGAATGTCGCTACCGATAATGTGGCGCTGTGCGACAATCCGTCGACTGAATGATTTTGCATAATTGTAGGCGCGACTAAGCGCTTTTTGTGTAGTGATATTGGTGCTGACGCCAGTTCCGCTACTGTTAGCGACAGGTTTAACGACAATTCGACCCATTTCGGATAGGAATTTGCGTATTTCGCGAACGTCACGTGACATAACTTGTTCGGGTTTAGAAATGCCCATGCGACGCGCGACAGTTGCCGTTCGAACTTTATTGTCTGCAACTATCATACCGGCGGCCGAAGATTTGTGACTACAGGTACTAAACAATAAGTGTTTCTTGCCGGACTTGGCAGTGTATTCTAGCAGACTTGAGTCTTTATCAAGAATTTCGACGTTAGCGTTTTGTCTTTGCAACTCGTCGTATAGCACGCGAGTTGATATTTTAAGCTGGTCGCGTGTTATAGGTATGTCCACAATGATTTCCTTTCGATTAAAACCTGAATATGATCTTGTGGCCGAATCAAAGGTGGCACGTATCGTCAAAGAGGTAGGTTGTATGTGTCTATATTATACCAATTTTTCATCCCTCAGGCAAGTATAGGCGATTTTTGATTTGGTAATTTATCCGGTCATTAGCAGCTATCTACAGAGGTTTATCTATTGACTTAAATGTTAAAATATGCTATTATTAACTGATAGCATATTGTGCATAATTAGCCTAAACTGGGCGACTGAAATATAATAAATAAGATAAGTATGAATCAAGATATGAATGTTATTGGAAGAAACGTCCTAGTCAATATAGTTGGCTATGTTAATGATGTTCCAGCCAAGATTGACACGGGAGCTGATGCTTCATCAGTTTGGGCCACAAACATCCATATTAATGAAATGGGCGAATTGACGTTTACGCTATTTGGCAAGGCTTCGCCTTTTTACACCGGGAAAGTAATTAAACGCAAAACCTACACAGCCGTAAAAGTTAGAAACTCTACAGGTCACGAGCAGATTAGGTACCGTACAATGGTTCCTGTTGAAATTGCTGGACGCCGCATACGAGTAAGGTTTAATCTATCTGATAGATCTGTAAACAACTACCCAATATTAATAGGCAGGCGAACGCTTAGTAACAAATTTATTGTTGACGTGACAAAATATGAACACGTTGCACCAATCAAAGAAACCGGCAAGTCAATTACGAACGAATTACTAAAGAATCCACACGAATTTCACAGAAAATATCACGGAAATCAAAGCAATTAATGCTACTGTAGGAGAGAAATATGAAAATTGCAATTTTATCTAATGGACCAGGCAACTATTCTACTAAACGTCTCAAAGAAGAGGCGATTAAACGTGGTCACGAAGTGACTGTAGTTAAGTACCGCGAATGCTATGCTTCAATTGAACAAAACAACCCGACAGTTAGCTATAGAGGAGAGGATTTAGAGCACTTTGATGCGATTATCCCTCGGATCGCTAGTAATATGACTCGGTATGGCACCGCTATTGTTCGTCAATTAGAGATGCAGGGGGTATATACGGTATCAAGCTCGATTGCTATTAGTCGTTCACGCGACAAACTACGCAGCATGCAGTTACTAGCTAAATCTGGCGTCGGTATTCCCAAGACAATTGTTTCGCGCAATACCACTGACATTGATGATTTACTTGAACAACTTGGTGGTATGCCAGTTATTATCAAGCTGGCACGTGGCACACACGGTAACGGCGTGGTCTTAGCTGAAACCAAAAAGGCTGCCAAGTCGGTTTTGCAGGCATTTTACTTAACAAATGACGATGGCACTAACATTTTGCTGCAAGAGTTTGTCGAAGAGTCAGCCGGTACTGATATCCGTGCGTTTGTAGTTGGTAGCCGAGTTGTCGCCAGTATGAAACGCCAAAGTTTAGACGATGATTTTCGTTCTAACTTGCATAAGGGTGGTGAGGGTACAACTGTTAAACTAACCGACGAAGAAAAGAAGGTGGCAATCAAGGCAGCCAAAGCCATGGGACTTAACATCGCAGGTGTTGATATGATGCGAAGTAATCGTGGTCCATTAGTTCTAGAAGTCAATGCTAGTCCTGGATTCGGAATCGAAAAGGTAACTGGTCGCGATGTGGCTGGAGCAATTATCGAATACGTTGAACTAAACGCCAAACGTCGCAACAAAAAAGACAAAGTCGGCGCATAAATAATTACTGACTTTACACTCTCCACTCTGGGCTCCAGATGTTATACTATGCTTATGTTAATTAGAAAGTATAGCCAAAATGTACAAGCGGCATAAGTCAGCTATTAATTTAGCGATTATTGGCTTGGTTTTGATTGCTATTGCACTTGCTGCTTCAGCCGTTATTCCGAGATTACTGGCACCGCCATCCAACCTGCGCCTTGGTGATGGTATTTTTAAAACAGAGTTAGCACTAAACGACACTCAGAGGGCAAGGGGTTTGTCGGGTCGCAGTTCGCTGGGGGCAAGTGAAGCGATGCTGTTTGTTTTTCCTGGCATCAGTAAATGGAAAATTACGGTCAAAGACATGGAGTTCCCGATTGACATTGTGTGGTTAGATCAATATAAAAAGGTAGTTTACATTGTCAAAAACGCCTCACCCGAAACCTCATTAACTGATACATTCGAACCAAAGTCAGACGCCAAATACGTGGTTGAGTTAGTGGCAGGAACGGTGGATTCGAGGTCAATTAATATTGGTCGAACTGCCGTATTTGATTTAGTTGGCTTGGAGGTGCAGTAGTGGAAGTTATCTTGATTTGCGTAGCGATTGCCGTGTTGTTGTTCGTGTCAGCATATCTAACGCGTCGCAGGTTTGGGTTACTTGGTTTAGCGCTTGCAGCCGGCTCGATTCTTAGTGGTATATGGGGTTACGATGCTGGATTAATTGCTAGTGGGCTAGGGTTTCCAGTTGGGTCACTAACAACTGCTGTTACGCTAGCAATTATTGTGTTACTACCAGCTGGGGTGTTGCTGTTTCACGGTTATATTTATAAAACTTTTATTGGTAGGATAGTTGGAGCGGCATTGTTTACACTACTGGCTTTGGCGTTTTTAATCGAACCACTTGGCCATGTACTAATGCCACAAGGTTTCGGGGCAGATGTTTATAACTGGTTATCACAAAATCGTACGGCGATTATTGGCGGTGGACTGATCGCGGCTGTGATTGATTTATTCCTAACTAAACCTGCCAGTGAGAAGAGGGGTAGGCGTTGACAAACCACCTCTATTAGTGGTACATTTCTAGAGTTGTTTTAACAATTTACGGGCCCATAGCTCAGCCGGTTAGAGCACCTGCCTTTTAAGCAGGGTGTCGTGAGTTCAAGTCTCACTGGGCCCTCCAATAAATATTACCCACCTTGTGTGGGTGTTATTTATTGGAAAGTTTTATGTGATTTGAGTTCACGACACCCGTGGACTTCATCTATTCTATCAGCAAATTCTAAGAATCTGATATACTCGCACTATGAATTGGTGGGTGTTTAGACGTAAGCTTCATTCCTCTTGGCTGATTGCAGCCCTATGCACTGCTTTGTTTATCGGTGTTGTTTTGGCGCAGTTTGGGTTTAGTAAGTATTTTTCTAACAGCTCGTGGCCGGTGATTGGCGTCATATTGATTGCATTTGTCTTTTGGAAACGTCGAGTATATTTAATGCCAGTTTTATTAATTGCTGGTGTAGCGATGGGTCTATGGCGTGGATCGATTACTCAGCGTGAACTAGATGTATATAAACCGATGTACGGAAAATCAACTGAAGTCACTGGTCACGTCAAAGATGACGTTGACATAGGACCCTCGGGTCAGCTGGTTATACGTCTAGATAATATAGTTATTAATAATCAGAAATTGTCGGGCGCTGTTTGGATTAGCGCTACGACCAAGTCAGAAATTAAACGTGGGGATGTAGTCAGCGTTAGCGGTAGTTTGACAGAGGGTTTCGGTAATTTCTCTGGCGTTATGTACAGAGCGAATATTTTGAAGGTCACGCAACCAGTGCCTGGCGACATAGCACGTGTAGTTC
>DAOMNR010000029.1:0-7284 GCA_035443865.1 Candidatus Saccharimonadota bacterium
CACTAATACTGAATCGACTGGCCCAATACCGTTTATGAAGATGATTGATACAGCGCTGTTTGCTGTTAGCCGCAAAGGCAAGAAAGCTGGTGCCGCTGCACTATACATGGAAAACTGGCACATGAATTTCCCGCAGTTTTTGGATTTACGCCAGAACTCGGGTGACCCATATTATCGTACCCGTTTCGCTAACACAGCAGCTTTCATTAGCGATGAATTTATGAAACGAGTTCAGGCAGATGATGATTGGTATCTGTTTGATCCAGCCGAAGTCGAAGATTTGCCAGAATTATATGGCACCGAATTTTCTAAACGCTACAAAGAGTACATCAAAATGGCCGAAGCGGGTAAGATGCGTGATTTTGTCAAAATGCCAGCTCGTCAACAATTCAAAGACATCCTGGTTCAACTTCAGGCCTCGGCCCATCCTTGGATTACCTGGAAAGACACAATTAATGTCCGCGCGCTAAATAACAATACGTCGACCATTCATTTATCTAATCTTTGTACCGAGATTACTTTGCCACAGGATAAAGACAACACAGCGGTATGTAACCTAGTAAGTATAAATTTGTCAGCCTTTTTAAACCCTGATAAGACTTGGGACTGGGATAATTTGGCTGCCGCCACTCATTCAGCTGTGCGACAACTTGATAATCTGTGCGACATTCCCGAAACTCCGGTGCCAGAGGCGATGCACTCTAATCTTCAGAACCGCGCACTTGGCCTGGGATTAATGGGCTTTACCGATATTGTCGAGAAACTAGGCTTTAGCTACGAGTCTGAAGAGTCATACGACACGATGGATCAACTAGCTGAGTTTATAAGTTACCATGCGATTGATGAATCAGCTGATTTAGCGCAAAAACTTGGTAGTTACCCGACATTCAAGGGCAGCGGTTGGAGTAAGGGAATCTTGCCAATCGATACGCTTGATTTGTTAGCGACTGACCGCAAGGTAAAAGTTGAAGTTAACCGCAAAACTCGACTGGACTGGGACAAGTTACGAATCAAGGTCAAAAAAGGTATGCGTAACGCGACACTAATGGCAATTGCACCAACTGCTAACATTGCACATATTGCTGGCACGACACCTGGCGTTGATCCACAATTTGCTCAGATTTTTAGTCGATCGACCTTAAACGGCAAGTTTTTGGAAGTAAACACCAACATGGTCAAGGACCTAAAAGAGCTTGGTATTTGGGATGACGTAAAAAGCGATGTGCTTAGGTATCAGGGCGACCTAACTAATATTGACGCTATTCCGCAATCAATCAAGGATGTATATAAAACTAGCTTTCAACTAAGTCCAACGGCCTTTATTGAAGTTGCAGCAAGAGCTCAAAAATGGGTAGACCAGGCGATTTCACGCAACATGTATCTAGAGACTCGCGACATTGATGAAATGGTCGATATATACAGCACCGCCTGGAAACGAGGCCTTAAGACCACCTATTACCTACACGTTAAACCACGTCATCAAGCTGAACAAAGCACGATTAAAGTCAACAAAGCCGAAGATTCAAAAGTTGGTGATGGGCCGCGCAAGACCGGATTTGGATTTGCTAAAAAGCAAGGAGTGGGCGTATGAGCGACGGAATAGATGATTAACCAGACACCAACCAAAATAAAAGTTAGTAAATAGGGGACAAGAAATGAACGCAACAACAATCATAAACGACGATATGACACTAGAAGAGAAATTAGCTGCAATTGACGCAGCCATGGCTAATGCGCAGGCTCAGGCAGACGAAGATGCGGCCGTCAGTGGCGGATTCGCTGCACCACTTGATCCAGCTGATTTAACAATGTGTGAAGGTTGCCAGTAGGAGGGATTATGTCAGGAATTTTAGGAACCGGCATCCAGGACGGATTGCTTTTAAAACCAGTCAAATATCAATGGGCGATGGATTTATACGACCAAGCTGTTGCTAATACTTGGTTTCCAAACGAGATTCAGTTAGGTCAAGACTTGGCCGACTGGAAGAAAATGACCGATGAAGAGCGTCATGCGATTACGTTCCTAATGAGTTATTTCAACCCTAATGAGTTACTTGTCAACAAGGCATTGGCATTCGGTGTTTATCCGTATGTTAACGCAGCTGAGTGTCACTTGTACTTAGCAAAACAAATGTGGGAAGAAGCAAATCACTGTATGTCGTTCGAATACGTGCTCGAGACCTTTCCAATTGATCGAAAACAGGCCTATGCGGCACACGTCGACACCCCATCGATGGCGCGCAAAGAAGATTTCGAGACCAAATACATCAAGCGTATGACCGAAGAAACGCTAGACATAACAACAACCGAAGGTAAAAAAGATTTTATTCGCAATTTAATTGCTTATAACATTATCCTTGAGGGAATATGGTTCTATAGCGGGTTTATGGTGGCATTGTCATTTAGGCAGCGTAACTTGTTACGTAATTTTGGCAGTTTAATCGATTGGATTGTACGCGACGAGTCGTTGCACCTAAAGTTCGGTATAAATTTGATTTTGACAGTCCTAGAAGAGAACGAAGACTTACAAACGGATGAATTTGCAGCAGAGATTAAGCAAATGATTCTTGATGGTGTCGAGATGGAAGAAGCGTATAACAAAGACCTACTTCCGAACGGAATTTTGGGATTAAATGCAGATTACATTAATCAATATGTCGAATATCTAGCTGACAGGCGACTTGAAGAGCTTGGCTTTGACGCGCATTACAAAACTCAGAATCCAGCCAAATGGATGGCGACCGCCAACGACACGCTAGAACTAGTCAACTTTTTCGAAAGCACCAACACCAGTTACGAAGTAAACGCTGGGCCTAGTAAAAAGTCCGACTCATAAACAGCTGGTTTCTCAAACTAGCTCAGGCAGGAGTGTATAATAGCAGTAGATGAAGACTAAACTTGTTATTTTTGGCGTGACTGGAGATCTTAGTACGCGCAAGCTCCTTCCGGCCCTTGAACAAATCTTTTCTACGGGTGATTTTGATGACGTATCGGTTATTGGTGTGTCGCGCCATAAAATAAGTGTCAAAAAGATTCTACGCTCATCGCTACATAGTACCAAGCTGGCTAAACGGATGTCTGGCTTTTCGATGAACGTATCTGAGCCCAAAGAATATCTTCGCCTCAAAGAGTTTATCGACTTAAAAAGCAAAGAACAACTACTTATTTACCTGTCAGTTCCTCCGATGGCAGCAGCGCAAATAGTAGAATTTTTGGGTGATTCGGGTATCAATTCGCCCAACGTAAAATTATTGTTCGAAAAACCGTTCGGAGTGGATTTGCATTCGGCCAAAGACGTTATTAAACGGACCGCTGAACACTTTAGTGAAGATCAGCTATATCGAATCGACCATTATCTAGCCAAAGAAATGGCACAAAATATTGTTGCGTTCCGCGGACGCAATGCACTATTTAGTAATATTTGGAACAATAATTTTATTGAATCTATCGAGATTATTGCGGCTGAGAAAATCGGTATCGAAGGCCGTGCGCAGTTTTACGAGCAGACCGGCGCACTTCGTGACGTTGTTCAGGGTCATTTAATGCAGCTACTAGCTCTTACGTTAATGGACATACCAACGGATTTTGACTGGAACCGATTGCCTGAACTACGGCAGCGCGCTTTGGACCAGGTTCGTCTAGCAGATCCGCTACTTGCAAAACGCGCACAGTACGAGGGCTATCAAAAGGAAGTAGCTAACCCAGGTAGTTTGACCGAAACATTTGTAAAACTTGAGTTAACGTCCGATCAACCCAGGTGGTTGGATGTTCCAATTACTTTGCTTGCCGGTAAGTCATTACATAAGAAAACAACCGAAATTAGGATTCATCTCAAGAAATTATCTGAGGCACAAAGCAACTGTGTAATTTTTCGAATTCAACCAGATGAGGGTATAGATATCGAGCTATTTACACGTAAACCCGGTTATCAGCGAGAGTTCGAAACTCAACACCTAGAGCTTAAATATTCTAAGGGTGTAAAAATTCCAGACGCCTATGAACAGGTGCTAGTCGATGCGATATTTAGTAGAAAAAGTTTATTCACCTGCAGTGGCGAAGTGCTACGTTCGTGGGAAATATTGCAGCCTATTCTAGACTCTTGGAGTATGGACAAGGCTGAGCTAACGACATATAAACGCGGCACCGATTTTAGCGTTGTTTAGCGTAGAATATACAACATAACACGCTATATATAGCGTTTTATTATATCTCCGTGCTACAATGAAGTCCCATGGAGGCAAAAAGCAACGTGGCGAAAAAACAAAAATATATATTTGTAACTGGGGGTGTACTCTCGGGGGTAGGAAAGGGCATTACAGCAGCCAGCATCGGTGCCGTTTTGCAGGCTCGCGGCATTGCCGTTTCGGTACAAAAATGTGACCCGTATCTTAACGTAGATGCGGGTTTACTTAATCCTGCGGAACATGGAGAATGTTTCGTAACTAAGGATGGGGCGGAAACTGACTTAGACCTAGGCCATTACGAACGATTTTTAGATATTGAACTAACTCAAAAAAACGCGACACTATCGGGTCGGTTATTAATGCAATTAATCGCCGATGAGCGGGCAGGCAAGTTTGGTGGAAAAACCGTTCAATTAGTGCCACACCTGACTAGGTCTATCCAAGATTCTATTGAAGAAGCAAGTGTCGGGTCAGATGTTCATATTGTTGAAATTGGCGGAACAGTTGGAGATTATGAGGGCTTAAGTTTCGTCGAGGCGATTCGCGAGTTCGCAAGTCGTGTTGGGCGCGAGAATTGTTTATATGTTCATGTCGTCTATGTTCCCTTTATTGGCACAAGCAAAGAGTTTAAAACCAAACCCGCCCAAAACGCGCTAAATGATTTACGCGGTTTTGGAATTGTACCCGACGCTGTAGTGGTTCGAACCGATGATCCAGCTCCGGTTAGTGTAGCTCGTAAAATTGCGCTATTTGGTGGGGTGCACGAAGACGCGGTCCTTCTGATGCCGAATGCCTGCACTGTTTATCAGGTGCCATTAACTATTGCTAGTAGTAAGTTGAGCGGATTATTAGCGAGATTTACAGGTAATAATCGCGAAGCTGATATGTCTAGTTGGCACAAGATTGTTAAAAAACAGATTTCAAAACCAGCCAAAAAAGTCAGCATCGGTATGGTTGCCAAGTATATGGATAACGAGGACACCTACATTTCGGTTCTAGAAGCGCTTAAAAGTGCGGCTTGGGCAGAAAACGTCGATTTAAATATTGGCTGGATTGACGCAACTACGGCGAAAAACAGTGATTTTAAAAAATACGATGGTTTGATCGTGCCGGGTGGTTTTGGGGCTAGGGGCATAGAAGGTAAAGTGGCAGCTGCTAAATATGCGCTTGAAAACGACGTTCCATATTTGGGACTATGTCTAGGTTTGCAGGTTGCGGTGATTGCCGCGGCCAGAAAAGCGGGACTAAAGAACGCAAACAGTAGTGAGTTTGACTCTGCTACTGACGAAAATGTTGTTTACATTATGAACGGTCAAGAAGGCAAAGAATCGACTGGTGGGACACTTCGGTTGGGCGATTACGAGGCCGTGTTGACTAAGGGTTCAAAAGTCGCCAAACAATATGGCAGCACCAAAACGACCGAGCGCCATCGCCACAGGTACGAGGTTAATCAAAAGTTTTTGCCCGAAATTAATGCGGGTGGCTTGACGGTTAGTGGATTGTCGCCTGACGGCAAGTTAGTTGAGTATATTGAAGCTCCAAATCATCAGTATTTTGTTGCTACCCAAGCTCACCCAGAGTTTAAAAGCCGGCCAAATCGTCCACACCCACTGTTTTTGGGACTCATAAAAGCGGCCAAATAGTTTAACGCGTAACTGTTATAATAGGACTAAATGAAAGACAAGATTAATTCACTTGTGTCAGAGTTGTTCGGAGTTGATGTCGATGCTGTATTGACCCGACCCGACCCTAAATTTGGCGACTATTCGACAAATGTTGCTATGCAATTAGCTAAACCTTTGGGTCAATCTCCGCGCAATATTGCGGATAAATTGGCAGACAAACTGCGTACTGACGGTGGTTTTAATGAGGTTGTTGTGGCTGGTCCTGGTTTTATTAATTTGCGAGTTAGTGCACGGAGTCTAGCGGATAGTCTGGATAGTAATTGGACAGATAATTACGGTGAGAACAACGACGACGCAGGCAAGACAGTCGTAGTTGAATACCCAAGTCCTAATATGGCTAAGCCCTATAGTGTTGGACACTTACGACCTGGTAATCAGGGCTGGGCAGCTAAACGTCTGATGGAGGCAACCGGTTGGAGGGTTATTACCGATAATCATCTGGGTGATTATGGCGCACCATTTGGTATTTGGGTTGTTGGGTTTTTGAAGTTTAGTAGCGAAGATGCTTTGGACCAAGATGGCGTATATGAATTGGGTCGAGTATATATCGAGACTAAAAAGGCCCTATCGGACGAAAAAGAGCGTGGTGAGTCGGAACTAGCAGACCAAGTTCAAGAGTGGTTAATTAAATTAGAAAACGGCGACCAGGAGGCTGTTAAATATAGCCAGAAATTCAATCAGATTTCGCTTGAACATATTCATAAAGTTATGGAGCGACTCAAAATTTCAACTGAATATGAGCTGGGCGAGGCGTTTTTTGCGCCACTTGGCAAACAAGCCATCGAGAAACTACTTGAGACCGGCGTAGCTGTGAAAAACCCGGATAATTCGGTTATCGTACCGCTCGATGAATTTGGGATTGATGTACCACTGCTGGTCCAAAAAAGTAACGGAGCGGCTCTATATGCCACCAGTGACCTAGCGACGATTTTGTACCGAGAGGAAAATTGGCATCCAGATCGTGTAATTTATGCAGTCGGTAGTGAACAACAATTTTATTTTACTCAGTTATTTGCGATGGCGAAGAAACTGGGTATTACAACAGAACTGATTCATTTGTGGTTCGGGTTTATTGATCAGTTGAATGATGATGGGACTCGTGAAAAGATGAGTAGCCGTAAAGGCGTGGTGTTGATGGAAGAATTACTAGATAAGGCTGAGGCTAAAGCCCGCGAGGTCGTAGCGGGTCGCGACATATCTGGTGATGACATCAACAAGATTGCGCTTGGAGCGGTAAAATTCAGCGACTTTACAGCCGACAGGCGGACTAATATTTTATTCGATTGGGACAGTATATTTGCACTTAGTGGATTTAGCGGTCCGTATGTTCAATATGCTGCAGTTCGCGTCAATAAAATTATTCGTGACGGCGGGGAAGTAACAAAAGATTATGGGGAATATGATTTTGAATCAGA
>DAOMNR010000030.1:0-2138 GCA_035443865.1 Candidatus Saccharimonadota bacterium
TCATAGAAATTGGCGTTGCCGAGCAAAATCTTGTTACTGTCGCATCGGGATTAGCGCGCGCGGGTAAGATACCGTTTACTAGTAGTTATGCGGCATTTAGCCCAGGGCGTAACTGGGAACAGATACGTACAACCATAGCGCTAAACGATCAAGCAGTTAAGGTTGTCGGTAGTCATGCCGGTGTTAGTGTTGGGCCTGATGGTGCAACTCATCAGATGCTAGAAGACATAGCATTAATGAGAGTTTTGCCTAATATGATTGTTATTTGTCCAGGCGACAGCATTGAGGCTGAAAAGGCTACTCGATTGATAGCTGAAAATGGTAAACCAACATATATTAGGTTAGCGCGCGAAAAGACACCTGTTTTTAGCGTAGGTGATTCGCCGTTTGAAATTGGCAAAGCTTACGTCCTTCGTGATGGTGGCGACGTTAGTTTAATGGGCACTGGAACGATGGCTTATCAGCTGCTAGTGGCCGCTAAAATATTAGCTGAGCAAGGAATCGAGGCTCAGGTGGTTCACGTACCGACTGTTAAGCCACTAGATAACGACGCAATTCTCGCTAGTGCACGACATACCGGGCGTGTAGTTACCGCTGAAGAGGCTCAAATTGCAGGTGGGTTTGGTGGTGCGGTTGCCGAACTTCTTGGCGAGAAATTACCAACACCACTACTGCGAATCGGAATGCAAGATAGATATGGTGAATCGGGTAGCGCTAATGAATTAATTGAACATTTCGGTTTATCGGGTAGTCAAATTGCAGAAAATGTAAAAAAATTTATTGAGTCAACACCGCAGTATCACAGAGAATACTAACAAGGAGAACGCATGGGATTAACAATTAGTCAAATTCGTGAAAATACAACCAGGGCCAGACACTTAATGCAACGAACGCGCGCACAGCATTTTTCTGTGGGGGCTTTTAACATTGATAACCAAGATATTTTAATTTCGATTATGCGGGCTGCTCAGGCGAAAAACTCGCCGGTATTGGTTGAGATTACTCAGGGTGAAGTAGATGATTTGGGCATCGATAACGTGCGCGACATGGTCGATAACTATAAGGTTGAATACGGCGTAGAGGTTTATTTAAACCTAGACCATAGCCCGTCCATTGAATCTTGTAAACGTGCAATTGACGCTGGCTATGAATTTATCCATATTGATATATCCCAGGCTAACAAAGAAGCGAGTGACGAAGAGATTATTAGATCGACTAAGGAAGTTGTTGAATATGCTAAGTTTACAGGTGCCATGGTTGAAAGTGAGCCGCATTATTTTGCTGGTAGCAGTAACGTACATGAAGAGGCGTTTGATTACGAAGAAATCAAGAAAACTTTTTCAACTCCAGAAGGCGCCAAAGCTTTCATTGATGCAACCGGAATCGATACATTTGCAGTTGCTGTCGGCAATCTGCACGGTACATATCCAGTTCCAAAAGAATTAGACCTAGATTTATTGCAACGAATTCGTGACAACGTGTCTGTTCAATTAAGTCTACACGGCGGAAGTGGCACGCCAGCACATTTCTTTGAGTCAGCAGCAAAAATTGGTGTTAGTAAGGTAAATATCAATAGCGATTTGCGCTATGCGTTTCGAACGGGACTCGAAAAGGTTCTTGCCGACAATCCATCAGAGTTTGCTGTTGCTAAAATCATGGAGCCAGTACGTGACGCTGTCCAGGCAGTTGTAGAAGAAAAGATTGATTCGTTTGGTTCAGCTGGCAAAGCTGTGCTTTAGTGATGTTTTTTCTAGGTGGGTCCTGTCGTCCGGTACACCCCTTCTTTTTAAATTTCTTCGAAATTCTAAAAAGCGGGCGTTGCCCCACCGGACACCACCCGCTTAGCTAAACTGTGCAGCAAAGCTATCTATTATTTTACTGCGCTACGTAAATTGTTAGTTTTTGTGGCTATGTACTTTTACGTATCCCCTGGAGCCCGAGTTCAATAAGGCGCCGGGGCCCTTATTGGACCCGGCGTGAAGAAGGATATGTAAAAGTATGTAGACATGAAAACGACGTAAAACAAGTTTAAGCAATTAAATCTTTGCCTGAATTGCAGCTATAACCGAGTCGAATGATGACTGGAATTTCTCGACTCCTTGCTCTTCTAGAACTCGACTAACGTCATCAATATCAAT
>DAOMNR010000030.1:2153-7160 GCA_035443865.1 Candidatus Saccharimonadota bacterium
GATCGCTTTGAAGGTTTCTTGCGCATCTCGGATGTCATCGACTGTAATTGAAGGTGCGCCTTCGGGTAGGTGATCGATAATCCCTGCGATGGTAGCCTCTGGCAAGGTGTTAATTGAGTGCGGAGCGATCAAGTTGGTAACGTATAGTAAATCGTCATAACTAGGGTTCTTGGTGGATGTAGAGGCCCAAAGTAGTCGTTGAACGGCCGGTCCAGATGGATCTTCGGCGGCGGCTTTGGCGAAGTTGTTCAAGAATATGCCATAGGCTAATCTGGCCTGGGCGATAGCGGTTTTGCCGCGAAGGGCAAGTGCCTCGTCTGTGCCGATTGCCTCCAGTCGCTGATCTACCTCTGTGTCAACTCGGCTGACGAAAAATGACGCAACGCTTCGGGATTTATTATTAGCGTCTGATTGGTGACTTGAAATATGAGCGGTAACAACTTGTTCGTAGTGGTCGAGGCTAAAAATTAATGTAACGTTGACGTTAATTCCCTCGGATAGCAATGTACCAACGACTGGAATACCAGGTTCTGTGGCTGGCACCTTTATCATTAGGTTTGGTACATTCACTTCTTTCCAAAGTTGCCTTCCTTGTTCGACGGTCAAGCCCGTATCCCTAGCGAGTTTCGGTGATACCTCAAGTGATATGTAGCCGTCTAAGCCGTCCGATTCTTCCCAGATGGGTTTAAATAGTTCGGATGCTGCTTTAATATCATCAATAACTAGTCGCCAATATATGTCTTCTGCTGACATTCCTTGACCGGCTAGTTCGTGAATTTGATTATCATATAAACTGCTAGCAGAAATTGCTTTCTCTAAGATTGTGGGGTTAGATGTTACACCCCTGACTCCGTCGTTAATAAATTGTTGTAGTCGTCCGTCTTCGATCATATCTCGACTTAGGTTGTCTAGCCACGGACTTTGTTTGTAGGTTTGATAGAGTTTTTGTAAGTTATTCATTTGTCTTTAGTATAGCAAATGTCGTATCATAGTGCATATGGTTAGGATTTGTGCACTTGGGGCTGCCTCTCAAGACGTATTTTTATCAGGAAGCGACGCCGTATCGGGTCGTGACCCCAAAACAGGTGAGGTTACCGAGTCATTTCCTTTGGGTGCGAAAGTTGATGTCGAAGAGGCGGTTTTTAATACTGGTGGTGGAGCGACAAATGCGGCAGTGACATTCGCTCGTCAAGGCCTGCGCAGTAGTTTCATCGGCAAAATTGGTAATGACATGGCTGGCCATGCTGTGATTGAAGAACTTGATAATGAAAATATTGATACCAGGCAGGTTATTTATGATAAAACACGCGGTACTCAATATTCGACAGTTATTTTGTCCGATAGTGGCGAAAGAACTATTTTGATTTATCGAGGTGTCGCCAATACTCACACACCGAGTGATTACGAGAATATAGATTTTTCTGATTATGATTGGCTGTACGTTTCTTCGTTTGCTGGGGCAATGGATGCATTAGATACGGTGTTTACGAATGCTAAAAAGCATGATGTTAAAATCGCTTTTAATCCAGGCGAGGGTGAATTAGATCAAATGGATAAATTGAAACCGCTTCTTGAGGACGTTGATATTTTGATTGTCAATAAGCAAGAGGCTCAGCAAATAGTCGAGGGTACAACCACAGAAGAACTGGCTAGACATGGATTAAATTATGTTTCTATCATGGTCGTGAGTGATGGACCGAACGGAGTCGTGGCGACTGACGGTAAGACTGTCGTTACGGCTGGTATGTACGAAGATGTTCCTGTGATTGACCGCACTGGCGCTGGTGATGCTTTTGGGTCTGGTTTTTTAAGTCAAATAGCCCAAGGCAGGTCGCTTAAAGATTCAGTTGTATTTGCTAGTGCTAATTCAACGTCCGTTGTGTCAGCAATTGGTGCCAAAACTAAAATATTATATCGCGGCGCAGAGCTCCATGCTATGCCGCTAAGCGAAAAGCCGTTTTAAAATTATGGCTAGATTCTTACAGACATTATTATCAGCCAGCGAACCAATGTTTAGCGTTGGTATGGCAAGGCTAGAGCAAACTACAGGGCATAGTGGCGTTGACACTAGGCTGATTGCCGACATAACCAGCAGGGCGCACGATGTAATGAGGCGACTTGGCCTAGACCCAAGAGATAGTACTGGGCACGAAGTGTTCTTGGCGCTAATTGCGGCGGTTAGACGTGATGCGGCTGAATCACTACTAGTAGACTGTGATTTTGTAATGTTACCGATTGACGGTCAGATTGTCTCATTTAATTTAATTGACGTCATTGAAAACAGCCATTTTGGTTTATCGTTTGAGAACCAAAGCTTATCACATGGTCAGCGTAGTTTGCGTGGCGAGATTGTTAAACGTTATAACGAGCACCTTAGAACGGACGAGACTGTTACCCGTGAAATTGCGGCGAGCATCGGCCTTTTACCCGAATCCGATTCGTGGTATAATGAAACAAACGCACGACAAATACAAACACGAAACAAGGAGACAAAAATGGTACCACATGTTCTTAGCGTAGGCGACATTATTACTAATGCATTTATTAAAGTTCCGGACGACCAAGCTCAAGTACATACAGATGATGAAGGTTATAAACGCCTAAGCATTGAACTGGGCGCTAAGTTGTCTTATGACTATGTCGATATTGTTGAGGCGGCCGAGTGTGCACCAAACGCAGCCGTGTCTTTGTCGAGGTTGGGCCTTAGCTCTAGCCTAATGACCTGGATGGGCGACGATGCACCGGGCAAAGCAATGCTAGAGTATTTAAAGGGCGAAAATGTTGGTATAGAAGAAGCGACTGTCGAAAACGGCGTCAAATCAAACTATCACTACGTTTTACGTTATGGAGCGGATCGTACTAAGTTGCAGCGGTTTGAGGATTATTCATACGATTGGCGCGAACCATCTAAAAAGCCTGACTGGTTGTACTTAGGAGTCCTAGGCGAAAAAACATGGCCCCTACACGAAGCCATTATGAAATATCTTGAAGAAAATCAAGAAATAAAACTTATCTTTCAGCCAGGTATGTATCACTTGAGGTGGGGTACGGAAAAACTGAAAGCGTTTTATGACCGTGCGTACATTGTTATTTTGAACCGCGAAGAGGCAGCTCAAGTAACTGGCAGAAATCGTGATGACATGACATCGTTAGTTCAGGGTATGCATGAGCTAGGTGTTAATGTGGTTGTTATAACTGATGGACCAGAAGGCGCTTATGCGTCAGAAGGTGACAAAATCCTATTTATGCCAATTTATCCTGATATTAAAGAACCTTATGATCGAACCGGCGCTGGCGATGCATTCGCTTCGACCCTAACTGCAGCCTTAGCGCTAGGTGAAACACTTGAGACAGCTTTGATGTGGGCGCCAATTAACAGTATGAACGTGTCGCAGTACATCGGTGCTCAAAAAGGGCTTTTATCTAAGGATGAAATATTGAAATATCTAGAAAATGCACCCGAAGATTATAAGCCAAAGGTGTACGAAGGATGAGGTATCAAATTTGTGTATCTGGTGCCGCTTCAGGCGAAACCGTCAAAACTTCGCATAAATTAGCTTATGATTTAGGCGTTGCTATCGCCAAAGCTGGTAAGACTCTGACGACAGGAGCGACTGTTGGCTTGCCGTGGTACGCTGCTCAAGGTATGTTTAGTGTCAAAGATCGCAAGGGTGTATCAGTTGGTTTCTCACCTGCTAGTTCATTCCGTGATCACGTGGCGTCATACAAACTTCCAACCGTAGAGTTTGATTACATCAACTTTACTGGTATGGCGTATGTTGGGCGTGATGTTCACCTAGTGCGTAGTAGTGATGCAATTATTACCGTTGGTGGTCGTATGGGTAGTCTGCACGAACTATCAACGGCGCTTGAAAGCCGTAAAGTTTGTGGAGTATTACTTGGAAGTGGTGGACTGGCTGACTACACACCTACACTACTCGAAAACATTGAAGCACCTGGCGCCAAAGACGTCATTTATGACACCGACCCATTCCGCCTAGTTGATAAGGTTATCGCAGCTTTGGACGAGAAATACGCTGACTTTGAGCACGATGGTACTGACGATGCGATCGCACATCGCCGATCTGGCAACGGTTAGTATCGGGACGACTACTAGTATAAACAAAAACCTAAACCTAAAATCCTCCTCCCTAGTCCTGTCGTCCGGTTCACCCCTTCTTTTTAAATTCCTTCGGAATTATAAAAAGCGGGCGTTGCCCCACCGAACACTACCCGCAGTGAGAATTCTAGGTTTAGGTTGCTCTCTTTACAAACTGTTATAATGGCAAGGTGACAAAATTTAAGCTATCTTCTGAATATAAACCAACCGGCGACCAGCCAACGGCCATCAAGCAACTAATTGATGGTCTAGATTCTGGTGTCCGTGAGCAGACTCTGCTAGGTGTGACCGGTAGTGGTAAAACTTTTACGATGGCAAATATCATACAGGATCGACAGGTTCCGACGTTAGTTATCGCTCATAATAAAACCTTGGCCGCGCAACTTTATAGCGAATTCAAATCGTTTTTTCCAGACAACGAAGTTCATTATTTTGTAAGTTATTTTGATTACTATCAACCCGAGGCTTATATGGCAAGTAGTGACACGTACATCGAAAAAGACAGTAAGATTAATGACGAAATTGATCGCCTGCGTCATGCTGCAACTAGTGCACTGTTAACGCGCCGAGACACGATTATTGTCGCAAGCGTCAGTTGTATTTATGGAATTGGGTCACCAGAGGATTATGCAGAAATGGCCATCACAGTTAAATTGGGTGAGCGGCGTTTGCAAGATAAGTTTGTACGGCTTTTAACTGACATTCAGTATCAGCGCAATGACATTGATTTTCATCGTGGGACGTTTAGGGTTAAGGGCGACGTAGTCGATGTGTTTCCGGCAGGTAGTGATATCGCCTATAGAATAGAATTTTTTGGTGACAAAATCGACCGATTAACAAGAGTAGACCCTCTAACAGGTGAGATTCTAGGTGAACCTACTCAGGTT
>DAOMNR010000031.1:0-6590 GCA_035443865.1 Candidatus Saccharimonadota bacterium
TAGGCTACGAACAAATCAAAAAATACTCATGGGAACGCATGGCCAAACAAACCCACACTATTTATTTAGATGCGCTAAATAAATAGCGTGGCAGTTTTCAGTTCACAATTTTCAGTTCACGAATTAAGTATCAGGTTTCAATTTTCAAGATTTAGAACCGTTCTTTAGTGTGGATATTATTTTTTGCAAGATAAGGGTCAGTTCTAGCGCTTCTTGCTGTAGGTCTGAAACCGTATTAGGTGGCAACAGCTCACTAAGTAATCGTAGCCAATATTTAGTTTCACTAGCCTCCTTCTTTGCTATAAATATCTTGTTTTTGAAATCAGATCTAGAGCTAGCATTGTTGGCTTCAGCGTAATTGGCTCCTATGCTCGTTGATGACCGGATAACTTGATCGATAATCGGACGAATAGTCGGTTCTTTATGATATTCACCAATTGTCTTGATTATATTGACACTAAAACGAATAGTTCTGTCTTCTAGTTCGGTTGCCCACGTAGACACATTTGACATACAAATATTATATCAGCAAATTCTAAGAATCTATATATTCATTTGTAAATTGAAAATTGAGAATTATCTGAAAACTGTGAATTGAAAATTGAAAACTACTTCCCCCTCCCCAACTTCATATATACTAGTACTAATGATTCCATTCACTAATCGATTTCATGGTCACAATAGTCTGAGTTTTGTTTACAAAAACGGCCGGGCTGTTCGTTCGCGTCATGCAACTATAAAATTTACGTCTAACCCTCACCGCGACAACACACGAATCGCAGTCGTAATCAGCAAAAAGGTTTTGAAAAGCGCAGTCAAACGCAATCGCGTTCGTAGACGAATTTATGAATATATGCGTAGTCAACTACCCAAAATTCAAGGTGTGCATGATATTGTGGTCGTTGTTTCATCCGCTGAGTTATTTGGTATACCAAGTGCTGAGCTGACGGCAGAGTTTGACGACCTAATGACACAAGCCAACCTGTATAAAACCTCCAAAAACTGATATAATCACTGTTAGTAACGAAATTTTGGAGTAACTACACCTAGTGAATATTTTTGATGTTATTGTTGTTCAGCCTATTTTTAACCTGCTGATCGGGCTTTATAGTCTGATTCCAGGCGGTGATTTTGGTATCGCATTAATTATATTTACAATCTTAATTCGCTTTGCCCTGTGGCCACTGGTCAAAAAACAACTGCATCAGGTAAAGGCAATGCGTAAACTGCAGCCCGAGCTGAACAAGATAAAAAAGAACAACAAGGGCAACCGTCAGGCGCAGAGCATGCAAATGATGGAGCTGTACAAAAAGCATAACGTCAGCCCTTTCCGTTCAATCGGAATACTGTTAATTCAGTTGCCGATATTTATTGCCTTGTACCAAGTTATTCAAATCTTTACATTACACCGCGACAGAGTTGATGCGTTCACCTACCCATTCATGAAAGGCATCGAACCAATCAAGGATCTGATTGCTCATCCCGAAAGCTTTAACGAAAACTTGTTTGGATTCATTAATTTAACTCAACATGCACTGTCGACTAATCCACTAGCGATTAACGTATTCTTGGTTATTATTGCCGCTGGTGCTGCCGTTACGCAGTACTTTATGTCCAAGCAAACAACGCCTCAACAACCTAGCAAAAAGCGCTTCCGCGACATCATGCGTGAAGCCGCCGAAGGTAAACAGGCCGACCAAAGCGAAATGAACACTGTTGTAATGGGCAAAATGATCAAGTTCTTACCATTTATGATGTTCTTTATTATGATTAACCTGCCGGGTGCATTGGCGCTATATTACATGGTGTCTAACTTAGTCGCTGTTGTTCAGCAACACAAGATTTTAAAACAAGATACAGAAGAGTTAGATGAAATCGCTAACGAAACACCACCAAAACAACACAAAAAAGCCACCGCCAAAGCGCGCGAAAAAGTAGCCCGCGAAGGTAACATTACACGCATCGTTGCCAAGGACACGTCTCCAAAGAAATCTAACAAGGAGAAATCATGAACCGAGAAGAATCAATTGTATTTGCGCAAAAATATTTAGAAGATTTGTTGTCGTTTTTTGGTGCTAACCTAACCGTCTCGTCAACCTGCGAAGATGATGTAATTGAATTGTCCGTACCTTCAAACGAACTAAACAGTTTGCTGATTGGTCGTAATGCCGAAACACTGCGCAGTATGCAATACATTGTATCGACAGTTCTGCGCAACAAAGATGCCACGTTAACTCGCGTTAATATTGATATTGCTGACTACAAAAAGCAGCGTGCAGAACGCGTTGCAGCCGAAGCCCGCGAATGGATCGAGGAAGTTCGTCGAACTGGTGATTCGTATGTCGCCAACCTGAACGCAGCTGATCGACGTATCGTCCATCACGTTGCTAGCGAATACAGCGATATCCGCACTTTTTCTGAAGGCGAAGGCCGTGAACGTCGTATTACGATTGCCCAAGCAAGTAGCTAAATAAATTCTATTACTTATGTTCATAGCGAATGCGGAAAGTGATATTCCAACACTAAAAACAACCAGGATACCAAGTGTCAAAAACAAAAGTCGCTTCATATTCACCCCCGTTCGTATTTTGATATTTTATATATTATATTCTAAGTTTATTCTAAGCAAGTATTTTACATTAAAAATCACTTAAAACACTAGCGCTATCAGTAGTATTTCTGTTATAATTCAGCGTGAAAAAGGGGAACGAGTGAAACTCTCTCGCAAGATAGTCAGGCGCATAAATAACAGGGTAAATCTGACAATTCGGCACATTCGTCGTAGATTAGGTTTATTAACCAGACCCCTGCAACAGAAGTTATACAAAAAATGGCGCTGGTACCGCCGTTGGCACAACTGGGAATATCGCCGACATGCATATATATCACTACTAGTTCCAATGTTCTGCATGTTGATTGCGGTCGTGGCCTTCGATATGAAGGCTGTTTTTGCGGCAACCATATCGTCCAACTGGACCTTCACCAACCCTGCTGACTACATTTACGACAATACGGCGATAGATATTACCGGTGCAAACGCCAAATTAAAGGCGCAGAACTACACATCGGATGCTGATACGGTCGCTTTGTATCACATGGATGAGATTAACGGCACTACAATTACTGATTCATCATCAAATGGTAATAATGGCAGTCTTGTTGGCGGCGCAACATTTACACCCGGACGATTAAACAATGCTCTGTCGCTCGACGGTACTAGTATGTTCGCCTCAATCCCCGACTCGTCATCCCTCACCCTCGCTGGCAATCAAACATTAGAAGCAAATGTAAAGTTTAATACGCCGTTTTCAACTAATTCACCACAAGATCAAGGAATTATAGATAAAGGTAGTTATCGGCTGTATTATGATAGAACTTCTGGACGAATCAATTATGAGATTGCCGACAGCTCAGCGAATACTTGGATAAAGCGTGCTGGTAATGGTGTCAACAACAGCTGGGACCTAAACGGCAAGACCGTGGTACAGGCAATTGTTAGTATTGGATCAGACAAATACGCCGGCCTAGGCCCAAGTGTTGGTGATGCCGAGGTTTGGCGGTTTCATGATGGTTCATGGACCAAGGTTGGTGGTGACGGTTTAAATGGTGGTTGGGCTGATCAAACATACGAAAACGTCTATTCATTAACTATAAATGGAACGATGTTATATGCAGGCTTGGGCTTAACGGCGGGCGACGCCGAAGTTTGGAGCTGTGACACCAGTAGTGGCTGTTCAAGCTGGACCAAGGTTGGTGGTGACGCCCTTAATGGTAGTTGGGGTGTTAGTACGTTTGAATCAGTTTTTGCCCTAGCGAGTTATGGTGGTGATGTTTACGCGGGACTGGGGTCTAGCGCAAACGATGCTGAGGTCTGGCGATACGACTCGGGTGGTAGTTGGACCAAGATTGGTGGAGACAGTTTAAATGGCGGTTGGACAACTGGTTACGAATCAGTTAGGTCACTTGTTAGCGATGGCACCGGTTTATACGCAGGAATTGGCGACACGGCTGGAGACGCCGCAGTTTATCTTTGGAATGGCAGCTCGTGGACCAAGATTGGTGGTGACGGCGTTAATAGCAGCTGGGCCTCGGGCGACAACATCGAATATGTTCAAAGTTTGGATTACTTTGGAGGCAAACTTTACGCTGGCCTAGCAGTATCAGCTGGCGACGCGGATGTTTGGCAGTATAGTGGCGGCACCTGGACCAAGATTGGTGGTGACGGCGTTAATAGTGGTTGGGCAGCAAGTACATATGAGATTGTCGGCGCTTTGGCTAACGACGGCACCAGTCTGTATGCAGGACTGGGGTCTAGTAATGGTGACGGCGAAGTATGGAAGTTTACCAGCGGCAGTTGGACTAAAATTGGTGGTGATGGCGTTAACGGTAGCTGGGCTACTGCTCGTGGTGATGCTGTTTACGCTCTGCAGTATAGTGGTGGAAAACTCAATGTTGGACTATATGACTCAGCGGGCGACGCTTTACTTTATGAGTGGGACGGCAGTGACTGGAACCAATTAGGCGGTGGGTATTATAACAATAGCTGGGGATTTTATGGGCTGCAAAGTGTCGAGTCGGCCACTACCTATAATGACAAGTTGTATATGGGAACCGGAATTTCGACTGCTGGAAATGCAATGGTTTGGGAATTTGACGGAGACAACTGGACTAAAATTGGCGGCCAAGGGCTACGGAGTAGTTGGGCAACAGATACATACGAAAATGTTTTTGCTTTGCAACAATATAACGGTAATTTGTATGCAGGCTTAGGCACCACTAGTGGTGACGGAGAAGTCTGGATGTATAACGGGACATCGTGGACTAAAATCGGTGGAGACGGCGTTAATAGTGGTTGGGGTTCGGGATATGAATCGGTTTGGATTTTAACTGTCTTTGGCGACAAATTATATGCAGGACTAGGGTCAAGCGCAAACGACGCAGAGGTTTGGGCATGGGACGGCGCAAACTGGACCAAGGTTGGTGGTGATGGAGTCGGAGGCGGTTGGACAACCAACCACGAAGCAGTTATGTCGATGACCGTATATAGGGGTGAGTTGTATGCAGGTTTAGGTACCAGTACAAACGATGCCGAAGTTTGGCGATACGATGGCTCAACATGGACGCAAGTTGGTGGTGACGGGGTCGCTAGTAGCTGGGATAGCCATTATGAAGAAGTAGACATTTTGCGTATTTATAACGGTAAATTGTACGCCGGTCTAGGATCTGGCGCGGGTGACGCCGAAATCTGGGAATATGATGGATCAGCCTGGACATTAGTTGGTGGTAGTGACGTAAATAACTCTTGGGCAAGTGGAACCTATGAACGCATTAGGTCTATGGCCGTTTACAACGGTCGACTGTATGTTGGCATGGGAGATACGGCTGGCGACGGCGAAGTTTGGTCATGGAACGGCACCGGATGGGAGCAAGCTGGTGGCGATAGCGTTAACGGCAGCTGGGGTGCGTCAATCGAATATATCGGGTCATTAATTGATTACCACGGTAGATTATATGCAGGCACGGGAGTATCGGCAAACGCTGATGCAGCTGTATTTTCGTTCGGTGATAATGCGTTTTTATCGAGCACAACAATCAACCAAGACACTAATTGGCACCACATAGCCGCAACCTATAACGGCTTGACTATGAAATTGTATGTTGATGGAGTTGAAGACGCTACAACAAATAAATCTGTGGTTGCACCAGACAATGTCGTCAATTTACAGATTGGTAGCAGTTACGGTAGTGGTGGTCGTGGCGAAACCCAAGGTTATTTTGATGGTCAAATCGATGAAGTGCGGCTAAGTTCGAGTGTTCGAACTAACTTTACGTCTAAACCATATGTAGCAACCAAGAAAACCATAAGCCTAGCAAACCCAATATTTACATCTGGTGTTCAAGCTTTCACAGCTTTTACGGTCAACGAAACCACAAACGGTGGATCAATTACCTATCGACTCAGCACAGACGGTGGCAGTACGTGGATTTATTGGGATACATTAACTTCAACCTGGGCTACGTCTGGTTCAATTAATCAAGCGAACACAAGTGCAGAGATTAATTCACACATAACTAGTGTGCCTGTTACGTTTGGTGGTTTAGTCTGGCAAGCAATTTTCGATTCGAACGGTAATCAACAAGTTACCCTAAATTCTGTTAACGTCGACGCCCAGACCGACACTGACGCACCTGACTCAAATGCCGCCAACATCGCCGCTCTGCGTTCGTCAGGGGGATCAGCTCTTGCCTCAAACGCCTGGACCAACGGAGCTTCACCCTACTTTAGTTGGGATCCAGCTATAGATTCGGGTGCAGGAATATATGGCTACTGTTTGTACCTAGGACTAGACAACACAGCCAACCCTGCAACCACCAAGGGACTACTAGGTACCAGCCTTAAAGACACCGGTAACCACTGTCAATTTATTACACCAAATACCAACATTGATTTGGGTGCATTAGGAGTTATGGCTAGCCCAATGACAACCTCAACCAGTCCATATTATCTGGTTGTAAAAGCCATAGACAAAGCCGGCAACACCTACCCTACCACGACAACCTTTCATTTTAGATTCGACAACACACCTCCA
>DAOMNR010000032.1:0-6569 GCA_035443865.1 Candidatus Saccharimonadota bacterium
CGGTGGGGCAACGCCCGCTTTTTAGAATTTCGAAGAAATTTAAAAAGAAGGGGTGAACCGGACGACAGGACCCGAAGGATGGAGATTCCGTAAAGGCCTGGCACTCATTGACACAGAGTGCTAAATTACGATACAATATCGGTATGACAGAACGTCAAATACAGATACTATCTGCCATTATTGAACAGCATGCCGAAATTGCTGCACCAGTTGGTAGCGTGATGCTTGCCAAACTTTTTGGAGTTTCGAGCGCTACGATTCGTAGCGAGATGGTTAGATTAGAAGAAATGGGTCTAATTATGCAACCTCACACTAGCGCAGGCCGAATTCCAACCGATGCCGGCTATCGATTATACGTCAATATGCTAAATGAATCTCATGCAAACGAGCTACCTGAATCCTTGGATCGCAGTGCGAGAGCGATCGAAGCCCGAGTGAGTACTCATGGAAATCACGCCGACCGAGCTATTCGTAGTGCCGTCGATAGTTTGGTTGAACTTACTCATAATTTAGGTATTGCGACAATTGGCGACGAGTTATATATGAGCGGTATTGGTAATTTGTTCTCGCAACCAGAATTTGCGAGTGGTATACATACCCAAGCCGTCGCAAGTTTACTCGACAATCTAGAACCGTGGCTACGTGAAGCTGCGCCAAATGAACCTTTGAACGTTTATATCGGTTCCGAAAACCCAATCGGCAAGACTAGTGGTGCTAGTTTGATAATTAGTCGTTTCCGCTCGCCTTATAGCGATCGAAGTTATATCGGTGTGCTTGGGTCAACCCGTCAAAGTTACGCCAAAGTAATGCGTTTAGTGCGACATGCCGGTGCAATGTTAGAGGAAGTTTTGTAGTTGGAATATGGAAGGTGGCTTTTAGAATATGGCAAAAAGTAAAAAACAGGTAGACCTAGAGCAACAGTTGGGCGAGTTAACCCAGGATTTACAACGCACTCGAGCTGATTTTGAAAACTATCGCAAACGCGTCGAATCTGAAAAGACAATAGCCCGCGAATCAGGTCAAATCAATGCAATCGTTAAACTTTTACCTGTCATTGATAATATCGAACGGGCTATTTCACATACACCCACGGAACTTGCTGATAATGCCTGGGCTCAAGGTGTCGCGTCACTAGCCAAAAACCTCGATAAGCAACTGGAAAGCTTGAATGTAAAAAGAATTGACTCTACGCCAGGCACCTCGTTTAATCCTGAACTACACGAAGCGATTCAATTCGACGAAGACGCCGAAGGCGAACACGAAGTCATCGCCGAAGAATTACAAGCTGGCTACACCTTAAACGGCCAGCCCATCCGTCACGCGATGGTAAAAGTTACTAGACAGTAACGCAATTTAGATGTTGTTGACATCTAGATTAGGTTCATAAGCCTTCGTGGTGATAAGTGACTCGAATAACTTAAATTTGTGGCTAACATCTTTTGCAAACGGATACTTAATTGACATGACTTTCTTGACATCCTCATCCTCTGGTATGAGCTGCCTGAGTGCGCGGTACTTATTAACTGAATTTGGGTTATCAAAATTAAGCTCTACTAGGTCGGCTTGTGCTGCATGGCTAAATCGACCTACTAAATCATAGTTCTGATTGAGCTCTTGCCCCACTTCTGGTAGGGATGTATTAAGTTTCAGAACAAGCTTGTAAGCATCGTCTTCCTTGTCTTCGTGTAAAATCATTAGTGCATAGTTGGTGATTGCGTTCTTTCCGAGTATAAGTTTAGTTTCCGTGCGACTGACTGAAACAATATCTTCGTATATACGTAGCTTTTGGTTCAGGGATTTTTGGAGTGGAATTTGTATCGATTCGGGTTTGGATAACGCTAGGATACTAGGGGTAAAAAAGTCGTGCGATGATACAGAAATAAACTCAGGATAATTAAAACTTAAACCATTCGCGGATATGTCGTACTGAAAGGCTACGGTTCTTGGTTGAAGGTAAGGAGGGTTGCCTTCAGTTTTATCAGCCAATAGAATTGGTAAACTAGTATCATTAAGGGTTGCGGTGCGAAGTGTATCATCTAGATAAGTTAATGTGTGTGCGTACTCAACTCTTTCTTCTGTCGTTTTATAATGACGTTGTGTTGCTTCTGCGACAATAGACCATAGGTTAACTCGATTTGATGTCTCGTTTGAGCTAAGATTTATGAGTTTGATTGCTGAAATTGACAAGTCTCGAGTACGCTTTTGGTACTCTGGTCCCATTTGTCGCGAATGCTCATGTACGATTTTTGCTTCTTCTCGACATTTTTGTAGTTGTTGCGCTAGTTGCTGTTCTCGATACTCAATCTCATCAAGTTGTGCTTGTAGAAAATCACGATGAGCCGATCCTTTTTCATTGATATTACGTAACTCATTAATAGCGCGGTCGACGTTTTTTCCTGAATTTAATGTTTCCATAGTACCCCCTATTGGTCATATTAAATACAACTACTCATTATTAAAATCAAACAATTTTGAATAAACTGCTAAAATAGCTTCATTATGATGAGTTGGATACAGCGCCATGCGATGAATGTTCTTTTGCGCACCGAGTCGGCCACTATAAAGAGCATGCGACCGTCTGATGTTCCTGCGAATTTATTTGCCTATCATCTTGACGGGTTGATCACTGATAAATTGATTAAAAAATCAAAACGTGGTGTTTATAAACTGACACCAGAAGGCTTAAAGGCTGCTGGTATGTTTAGCACGCTAACTGGTGCGTCGCAGGAAAATCTAAAGACGGTTATCATGTTGTACGGTAAAGATTCTGATGGAAGGGTCTTGTTGTTTCGTTGGAGTCGTCAGCCTTATATTGATAGGGTTACGTTACCGCATGATCGTATGCATTTCGGTAAATCATTAGATGACGGTATTGATGATGCACTTCTAGATAAATTGGGACTACAAGAACTAGATGTTAGTTACATGACCAATGTACTAATAAAGATTGTGCAAAACGATACCATAGTTAGTCATATGAATGCGCTCGTGTATCGTGTAGATACCGAGCAACTGCAGTTGCCGTACGTAAGTCGTAATGGCGAGGCATTTATGGCTATGTTGGGTGACGACCGAGAGGCAAAAGGTTTAAAAGAGTTAATTGATAAGTTACCTGAGGCTAAAGCTCCATTTGAAGTTACATTGACAATGGACTAATATTTCGAACCAAGCGCCATTACAAACTGTAATGAATCTTGGTTCGAAACAGAGAGGAAATCACTGTTTCGACCACTCTTGTAGTAGCCTTAGACCCTACCGTTGATGACGAGCGAGATGGTGTCATATTTGTCACCAGTCTTTTCGTCAAAATCAGGCATGTACCTGGCAGACGCCTTCATGCCAATCGACTCGTTTACGTACCGAGTGATGTGGGGCAGTAGCGCTGCACGGCAGTCCTGATCGTGTGGAATATCGAGCTTTACAGCCCACCCCTTGTCAGTTCTTCCTCTTGGAAAGATTCTAAGGCTAGTGATGGGTTTTTCGCCATGGCGATTCTTGCGCTTGACCCGCCTTGCTGCACGACGTACCGCTATCTTGAACGAAAGCGGTAGGCGGAGTTTAGCATTGAAAGCAGCTACCCTAAGGTGAGCGTTACTTACTTCGCGGTCTAACGCCGTTGTATGTTGCGCAAACACGTTTTTCCTCTCTGTAATATAAAAATCCACCGAGGTTTCTCTCAAGCGGATTTACTTCTTGGTCGAGTGGTTACTCGATAAGACAGAATGAATCATACCTTGATTCATAACAGTAGTCAATAGGCATTTCGCAATGTGAGTAAATTAGCACTCTTGACATGAGAGTGCTAATTTTTATATAATGAAAGTATTGGCAATCTATGCTATAGAGTGCTAAAATAGATGTAGATAATTCAAACGATTAAATTCCAAAGGAGAGTAAAGAATATGGGTAAAATCATCGGAATTGACCTCGGTACAACTAACAGCGCATTTGCGTATATGGTAGCTGGTAAACCAGAGGTTATTGCTAATGCCGAAGGCAATCGAACGACACCTTCTGTCGTTGCGATCAACAAAAAAGGCGAACGAATGGTTGGGCAAGTGGCTCAACGTCAGCGCGTAACCAACGCCAAGAATACTATCTATGGTGTTAAGCGTCTAATTGGACGTAAGTTCAGTGATCCAGAAGTTCAAAAAGATCACGATATCATGCCGTATGAGATTGTCAAAAAAGGCGATGGTGTAGCGGTAAAGATGGGCGACAAAGAATACACGCCAGAAGAAGTTTCAGCTATGATACTGTCCAAGATTAAAGCTGACGCCGAGGCGTTCTTGGGCGAAAAGGTAACCGAAGCAGTTATTACCGTTCCTGCCTACTTTGACGATAGTCAGCGCCAGGCAACCAAAGACGCTGGTAAGATTGCAGGACTAGAGGTTAAGCGTATCATTAACGAACCGACGGCGGCTGCACTTGCTTACGGCCTAGATAGTAAAAAAGACGAGAAAATCGTGGTATTCGACCTTGGTGGTGGAACATTCGACGTATCTGTACTTGAATTAGGCGACGGTGTGTTTGAAGTTAAGTCGACTCATGGTGACACTCACCTAGGTGGTGAAGATTTCGATAACCGTATCGTTAACCATTTCCTAGACGTCTTTAAAAACGACGAAGGTATTGACCTAAAAGGCGACAAAGCCGCTATGCAACGCCTAAAGGACGAAGCTGAAAAAGCTAAAAAGGAACTATCGTCTACTACTGAGACTGAAATTAATCTGCCGTTCCTAACCGCTGACGCTGACGGTCCAAAACACTTTGAATACAAACTGACTCGTTCAAAACTAGAAGAGTTGGTCAAGGATCTAATTGATCGCTTAGCTGAACCAGTCGAAAAGGCACTCAAAGACGCTAAATTAAAAGCTAGTGACATCGATGAAGTAGTTTTGGTCGGTGGTATGACTCGTATGCCAATTGTGGTCGAGAAGGTCAAAGAGATCTTTAAAAAAGAACCGCTCAAGGGCGTAAACCCTGACGAAGTTGTGGCCGTTGGTGCTGCCATTCAGGGTGGTGTGTTAGCCGGCGACGTCAAAGACGTCTTGTTACTAGACGTTACGCCGCTATCACTTGGAATCGAGACGATGGGTGGAGTCGCTACAAAATTAATCGACCGCAATACGACCGTGCCTACATCAAAGTCGGAAACGTTTAGTACTGCTGCTGATAACCAGCCACAGGTTGAAATTCACGTCACCCAAGGTGAGCGTGAGCTGGCCGCTGACAACAAGTCACTTGGACGCTTTACTCTAGATGGTATTGCGCCTGCGCCACGTGGTGTACCGCAAATCGAGGTGACCTTTAATATCGATGCTAACGGTATTTTGAACGTAACCGCCAAAGATAAGGGTACGGGAAAAGAGCAAAGCATTACTATTTCTAACAGCGGTAATTTGTCCAAAGAAGACATCGAAAAAGCCGCTAAGGACGCTGAGATGCACGCTGACGAGGACAAGAAAAAGCGTGAATCAATCGATGCGCGCAATGGCCTAGAAAGCGCTATTTACCAGGCTGAAAAGATGCCAGATGAATACAAAGACAAGATTAGCGATGAAGACAAAAAGGTCATTGCTGATGCAGTCGAAGAAGCTAAAAAGCATCAAAGTTCAGATGACAAAGAAGAACTGGAAGCTGCTGCCAAAGCATTAAATGACGCCATCATGCCAATCGGTGCCAAGATGTACGAAGCCGCCGCCAAAGAGGAAACACCCGCCTCTGAGGATGGTAATTCTGACGGCAAGAAGTCAGACGAACCAGTTGAGGGCGAAGTCGTCGACGAAGAAAAAGATAAAAAATAGCTTTAATACAACTAACAAATAAGAGAGTCGCTATGACTCTCTTATTTATATGGTTTGCTGTTAGGGTAAATACTAGACGCTTATGGTATCATTTATCTAAATGAATCAAACTGAAGCAAATATTAATCTAGTTGCGAAGAAAACCTCCAGACAACAACCCCATCCAGCTAAAACTGTACTATATGTATTTATCTGGCTAGTTATTTGGCCCATTATAGCGATTGCCATTGTTGCTTATGTTTCGTGGCAATTTAGTGTTTTGTCCGCGGGATACCAGGGTGGGGATCTCGTCACTATAATGCTAAAGCAAATCGCAGCTTGGGTACTATGGGTACTGATAACACTTTCGGTACTATTTATTATTGTAATTAAGTTTATGAAGCGATTCAAAAAGCACTTTTTAAAAATTGGTCGAAGAATGTTGATAATACTTACATCAATCGGTGCTGGGTTTAGTTTTGCTATATTGATTATAGTATCATTTGGCGTCACTCAACAGGCTAGCCAGGAGTGCGTCATGGGGGATACGTTACAAACCGCAATTCACGCTACGCTTCCGCTGGCTTCGGACGAGGGCTATGGAACAGCCTTTGCGATTGATGATAGTGGCACTCTAGTGACCGCATATCACGTAATCGAAGGAGCTAATAAGGTGTATATCAATCTCGCTAGCGGCGAAGTTATCGCAACTGTTATCAAGGAGGCGCCAAATTATGACCTTGCTCTAATAAAAGTTGACATGACAACACCCGATTATTTAAA
>DAOMNR010000033.1:0-3207 GCA_035443865.1 Candidatus Saccharimonadota bacterium
TCATTACCGAGATACTAGATAGCAATCATAGCGTTGTTATCGACAAAGACAATGTACTGACAAAAGAATAGGAGAGATGAATTATGTTTGAAATTGAATACAAAGGCGGTAATACAGTTGTGCTTTCTACAAAAAAGCATACTGTTGTTATTGATCCAAAGTTATCCATAGTAGGTTTGAAGGATTTGATCATTAGAGGTGCAGTTGAGATTGCAACCGAGCAACGGTTTTCAGTTAATGGTCAGGATGCTCAGCTTGTGATTGATGGGCCGGGTGAGTATGGTATTGGTCCATTTGATATACTCGGTATTCCAGCCCAAAGACACCTAGATACTGAAAGTGATGAACTACTGTCAACAATATATCGGATAGAGGTTGGCGATGTTCGCATTGGTGTTATCGGTAATATTTATGAAAAATTATCTGATGCTCAGTTTGAAGAATTGGGTTTGATTGATATTCTAATCATGCCCGTAGGCGGCGGAGGTTATACACTTGATGCTACTGGAGCGGCTAATTTGGTTAGATCAATAGACCCAAGGGTAGTGGTGCCTGTTCATTATGCCGATAAAGGACTTAAGTATGAGGTTCCACAAGACAATTTAGAGACCTTCGTGTCTGAACTAGGTGCGCCAAAAGAGGTGGTGCAAAAGTATAAAGTTAAACAACCAGCCTCGATACCTGCTACTTTGACGATTATCAAACTAGAACGTTCTTAATCGACTGGCGAGTTAAAAATACCCGTCACAAGCGACGGGTATTTATTAGGTCTAGGTCGATGTTATTAGGCTAAGATACCTTTTTTCTTGAGCGTTCGTATAGCTTGGGTGCTTAATACCATTGTGATTTTCTGACCATCAAGTTCGAAGGTCTTTTTTTGCAGGTTTGGTTTAAAGGCTCGTTTTGTACGACGCAAAGAAAAGCTCACATTGTGGCCGAATTGTTTACCTTTTCCAGTTAGTTCGCAGCGTGCTGCCATAATTAGACTTCCATTTATTTTTAACAATCTGTATCAGTATACAGTTTACACCCCTATACGTCAAGGGGTCTATATGTCAAAGTGCTTTAGCTGATATACTTGAATACGATGACTATTGATATTGTTCATATTTTGATCGTGATAGGCGTAATATTGTTTTCAATGACGCTGCACGAGGTGATGCACGCTTTCGTTGGTTATTGGCTTGGAGATGAGACTGCAAAGCTACAGGGTAGGCTGAGTTTGAATCCTATTAAACACATTGACCCCTTTTTAACGTTACTGCTTCCAATTATATTGGCTATAATTGGCGCTCCTATCTTTGGGGGGGCAAAGCCCGTACCGTTTAACCCCAACAATATTAGGTGGGGTGAGTGGGGTGCTGCACTGATCGCTGTCGCCGGGCCGTTAACTAACTTATTTATCGCATTTATAATGTTCGGAATTTTTGCAGTGATTGGTGCGCCTGCGTCAGGTCTAACGGGACAGATTTTGATGACGGCAGTATTAGTTAATCTAGGGTTCTTTGTATTTAATATGATTCCTATACCTCCACTTGATGGATCCAGGGTGCTTTATGCCTTAGCACCTGAATTCGTACGACGTGGCATGGAGGCAATCGAAAGATTTGGTATAGTGTTGATCTTTCTTATTATTATGGTGGGTAGTAGTTTAGTCGGTACATTTATGATTGCGATAATCACATTCTTTATTCAGGTGTTCGGCCAGATCTTTGGTCTTTAAGTGTTATAATAGAAGTGTCCAGGGTAAACCTAGGCGTGCATGATTTTCCTGAATATCATATAGATAGGGAGTTCAAATTATTCATTTCCGTGGAAATGTTTCGAGGACACCCACCTTGCCTTTACGGTAGGGAATATCGAGCGCCAAAAGTAAGCCCTGGGCTTTTTGATTCGAAGTTCAGATGTTAATATAGACACAAGCGAAAACAAAAAACAGAAAGAGATAAATGAAACAACGGGTTGTCGTCCAAGCAATTATTCAGAGGAAGGGAAAAACTCTACTTTTGAGGCGTAGTCTTGGCCGGCCTGAATTAATAGGGAAATATGAGCTGCCTGGTGGCAGGCTGGACACGAACGAGCAACCCGAAGATTCGATTAGACGTAGATTGCAGTCTGACACTGGATTATCTGCTAAAAATATTCGTCTTTTTGATGTTGTATCGATATCAGATGATGAAGAAGGAAACGTCCAGCATGTTCTGCTGGTTTATTTAGTTGAAGTTGAGTCGAGTATTAAAGCAATAAAGCTAGGTAGTAGCTATGATAAATACGAATGGCTAAAGATAAGCGCTATGAATGGAACCTTGTTGCGTGATAGCGCTAGGGTAATTCTAGGGTTGGTTGTACAAGATAAGGCCGAGACTACTAGGCCGCCTCATAGTGGGGGTGCTGAGTCGAGTAGCGATATTACAAAACCAAAAATCGATAAGTCGCACGTAATCGTCTATTCAGATGGCGGATCGCGCGGTAATCCAGGTCCATCGGCAGCTGGGTTTGTAATTTTGGACCAAAATGAGAATGTAATAGATCAAGGGGGGGTTTTTCTTGGTATTACAACAAATAATCAGGCTGAATATCATGGAGTTCAATTGGGGCTAGAACATGCACTGGCGATGGGGGCTAGATTTGTGGAGTTTAACATTGACAGCATGCTAGTAGTAAATCAAATGAATGGTATTTACAAGATAAAAAACCGCGAACTTTGGCCGATACACGAAAGAATTCGTGATTTGTCATCTAAGTTTGATAAAGTTAGCTTTACTCATGTTCCACGCGAACTAAATCGGCTTGCTGATGGTATGGTTAACAAGATACTTGACGAGCATCAGTTAGATAGTCTTTAACTTTGGTATACTAGTATACGGTAGTTCATTAGATGATCGCCAGACATTTTTGATGTTTGGAGGAAAGTCCGGGCAGTGTAGGGCAATAACAGTCGCTAACGGCGACCGGAGGCAACTCTAGGGAAAGTGCCACAGAAACAAAACTACCCTTTATAGGGAAAAGGTGAAATGAGTGGGGTAAGAGCCCACAGCATATCACGGTGACGTGGTATGACGGTAAACCCTGTTAACTGCAAGGAGATCTGTATAAGGGCGGCCCGTCCGCAGGTCGATATCCGCTTGACCTTATAGGCAACTACTAGGCTAGATAGATGATCATCCACGACAGAACCCGGCTTATAGATGAACTGCCAAACAAAAT
>DAOMNR010000033.1:3232-6552 GCA_035443865.1 Candidatus Saccharimonadota bacterium
TACCATGTAGAGCGATTATTTTGATTTAACACTAGGCTCAACTTAGTTTTTTGCAGATTTAACGATTTCAGCAAATGCTTTTGGTTCGTTTACTGCTAATTCTGATAGGACTTTACGGTCTAGTTCAATATTTGCAGCCTTTAGGCCAGCAATTAACTTACCATAAGTAGTTCCTAGTTCCCGAGCGGCTGCGTTAATTCTGGTAATCCATAGACCACGCAAATCGCGTTTTTTGTTGCGACGATCGCGGTACGAATATTGCAGAGAACGGATAACCGCTTGTTTAGCTAGCCTGTACGAACGCGTGCGGTTATGCTGCATTCCTTTTGCTAGCTTTAGGATTTTCTTGTGTTTTGCCCTTGCTGGGACGCTTCTTTTTACTCGCATTACTAAATTCCTAACGCTCTTTTAACGTTTTTTGCCATTGCTCCAGTAACTGTAGCATTGGTTTTGATATTGCGCTTGCGGCTTTTACTTTTCTTTGCAAGCATGTGGCTTCCAAAGGCTCGACGACGGGTCAGTTTACCTGTGCTGGTAATCTTGATCCGCTTGGCGGTTCCCTTGTGTGTCTTCATTTTAGGCATTATTTACTCCTTACTACTATGCTCAGATTGCGCCCGGCCATCTGAGGTGTTTGCTCAATTATCGCATCATTTTCTAGAGCAGTAATAATCTTCTCGATCATCTCATACCCTAGTTCTTGATGTGCCATTTCTCGTCCTCTAAAGAAGATTAAAATCTTTACTTTGTTACCTGCGACCAGGAACTCACGAATTTTACGTAGTTTTATTTCAAGGTCGTTAGCTCCAATTTTTAATCCCATACGCATCTGCTTTAGCTCGGCTGCCTTGGCATTCTTGCGGTTCTTTTGTTGCTCTTTCATCTTTTGGTACTGGTATTTTCCCCAGTCAACGACTTTTGCAACAGGAGGGTCAGCGTTTGGAGAGATTTCGATTAAGTCGACACCGGCTTCTTCGGCTACTTTTAGTGCATCTGATAGGTTCATTATGCCTAATTGTTCACCGTCGGGGCCAATAACTCGCAGTTTTTCAGCTCGGATTTCTTGATTGATTCGAATTGATTTACTGATCGCGTGTCTCCTTAACTTAGTCTCATAGTTTGAGCGTTTACTCGCTAGCTATTCTACCAGATACGGCACACTAGTTCAAGGGCTGATTCAGGCGGTACTGCAGAGCTTCGCTAATGTGTTCGGGTAAAATGTCAATGTCGCCAGCTAGATCTGCAATCGTACGAGCAACTTTTATGATTTTGAAATAGCTTCTAGCGCTAATCGAGAGTTTTTCGGAAGCGTTTTTTAGTAGTTCGGTTGCGGCAGAAGATATCTTAATGTATTTTTTAACGGCTGTACTGTCAATTGATGCGTTGTACATAGTACTACTATCATATCTGTCGGCTTGCATATTCTGAGCCATTTTTATGATTTGTTCTGCTGATTCTTGTTGTGATTGTTTCAACGAGGTATTGTTCAGTAATGTTTCATTTGGTACTTTTGATACGTTGATAACCAAGTCGATTCTATCTAGAAGTGGTCCGGATAACTTCTTTTGATACATTAAGATTTGAGATGCGCTACAGTTACATTCCTTTTTACTGTCTCCTAAATATCCGCATGGACAAGGGTTCATCGTGGCAACTAACATAAAATCAGCTGGGTAAATTACATTGCCGTTTGACCTAGATATACTGATCTGTTTGTCTTCTAGGGGCTGTCTGAGCGACTCTAGAGTCGAACGTGAATATTCGGGCAACTCGTCTAGAAAAAGAACACCTGTGTGCGAGAGGCTAATTTCACCAGGTTTTGGTCGTACTCCACCGCCAGTGATCGATATCTGGCTAGCTGTATGATGTGGAGACCTAAACGGTCGTTTAACTGCAACTACACCTTCAGTCTCTCCGGCTAGACTATACAACTTGGTGACTGCTAGTTGCTCATCGGTGCTTAGGGGTGGCAAGAGATTAACCAAAGCCTTGGCAAGCATCGACTTGCCCGACCCTGGTGGCCCAGTCATGAGTATATTGTGGTGCCCGGCAGCTGCAATAGTTAGCGCACGCTTAGCTTGTTCCTGTCCGAGAACGTCATCGAGCGTCGGTGGGTTGACTGTCTTTTCGCTAATATTAGGTTTCTGATTGGGGGTGTATGCTGTAACCAGCGCTTCTTGCTTTAGGTGAAGGTAAAGTTGCTTGAGAGAGTCAACGGGGTAAATCTCTACATCCTTTATTAAACATGCTTGATTTGCGTTCAACGAAGGTAAGTATATTCGGGAAATGCCTGCATTTTTTGCTGATTCGGTGATATTTATGACCCCTCTTACTGGTCTAATCGTTCCATCAAGCGCTAGTTCACCTATAAACAGAGAGTCGCTTAACTCACTTTGATGGAGTTGACCACTGGCGCATAGTATTGAAAGCGCAATCGGCAGATCATAATGCGTACCGTCTTTGGGTAATTCAGCTGGCGCAAGATTAATTATAACTTTATTAACAGGAAACTCTAAGAATGAATTTGTAATAGCACTCCTCACGCGTTCTTTTGCTTCGTCGATGGCTTTATTTCCTAGACCAACGATTTGTAGAGAGGGGAGTCCTTTTTTTGTATCGCTTTCGACTTCGATAATCTGTCCATCGAAGCCGACAGGAGCTGCTGTTAAAACTCTTGCGACCATAACCAATATAAGTAAATCACGACTGGTAAATGTGTGCAAATTATAGTATAATCAATCTGTTACGTTGGGGCTGACTTTAGCTTTGACGGAAGGATTTTAACAGATTATCTTGCAAGTCGATCGTGGACGTAATCCACAAAATTTAATTGCAAACAAACTTGCATCAGCATTTGCATCAGTGAAAGAGGCTTTTAGCTTCCGTAGCTTTGCATTTGCGCCAGCCGTAGCCTAAACGCTATAGCCGTCATATATTGCAGGCGACATAGACTGTATATGGTGTTATAAAACATGTCGATCACTAGTTTTATGGGGAGCAGCGTGAGACTAGGACAATTTACTGCGCGACAACTTTATCGTTTTTCGTTTGACCTTGAGTTAATGGTGTCGTTAAGACCTAGGACAGACTAAACTTGTAGACAGATAATCGGTTACCTTTCGGACCGGGGTGCGATTCCCCGCAGCTCCACCAACGACGCGAATACCCCAGCCGTAAAGTTGGGGTATTGACGTTAATAGTGGACGAAAGCAATAAGTTTAGAAAATAAAACAACCGCCTGCGAGGAACGGTTGTTTTGTGTGGAGTTTTTTATGTCTTGTTTATTTTTGGCTCCTGTATAATTTATTTATTCAGAAGCT
>DAOMNR010000034.1:0-6490 GCA_035443865.1 Candidatus Saccharimonadota bacterium
GCCTAATTGAACAAGGCGTTGGCTGGATTAAAAACCACTCAATGTACCGTAGCTAAATTGGAATATAGAATTTAGAATATGGAATATGGCGGCTAACTCATTCCAATAGCCAATAGCCAAATTCTAATAGCAAAGCGAAGCGATACTATGGCAATCAAGACAATATTAACTATCGAAGATGACCGCTTTATCGGCGAGATGTATATTCGTAGTCTCAAAAAGGCGGGATACGAAGTTGACTGGATGGTTGATGGTAACGACGGCCTAATTGCCGCTCGTAACAAATCGTATGACCTGATATTGCTGGATGTAATGCTACCCGAACGACGCGGCACTGAAATACTCGAAGCCCTACGTGGTGGCGGGGAAGACCTAATTCCTAACACCAAAGTGATTGTCCTAACAAACTTCGAGCAGGACGATGCGTCAAAACTCGCCATGCAAAAACACGCCGACGCTTATTTAATCAAAGCCGAAATAACCCCCAAAAAACTACTAGCCGTTGTCGAAGAGCTGTCTAAATCCTAGACATTACTAGTGTTATTTGATAAAGTAATGCGAGTTACGGTCTCATCGTCTAACGGTTAGGACACCAGGTTCTCATCCTGGCAATCCGGGTTCGATTCCCGGTGAGATCACCAAGAAAATAACCTATCCTCAGCGATAGGTTATTTTCTTGGCGTCTCACGCGACGAATCGAATCCGGGCTTTTGCGCAACAAAAGGGAGTTCGGTGTAGCGAACGAAGCGAAAATGTGTTTACATATTTTCGAGAGAGAGCGGAAAAGCGTAACAAAGTGGAGCGCTTTCCGCGGGATCACCAAATGAAAAAGTCCGCTGAAATGGGTTCGACGAACCTTTTCATGCGGACTAGTGCCAGTAAAAATGCAAATCTGCACTGAGCGGGTCAATCAATCTTTGCAGATAGGGATGATACCGCTCCAGCAGTGTAACAGAAGAACAAGAGTCCATTCCTTCGACATACATTCGTATTTCACACATTTCGTGACCAGTCTTGGCTCTAAATACGTGAAAATCAACCGGCTGACGAACAACACAGTCTTTCAGTGCATTCTCCGTCAAGCTGTGTAGTTCGTCAGCGATACTAGACCAGTCAGGAATGTGTCGAAAAAGTCGAAGTCTTAACCGAAGTCTTACTGTTGCCACTCCGTCAAGCTCCAAGGGACTGCGCGACGATGCGTAGTACTGAATTGCCTTCATGTTATCCAACTCTCTATAGTAGTTGCTTGCAAGTTTTAAAAGCGCATTAGGAAACCTAATACTAATATTATACCACTAATACATATTAAATTCAAGTATGCTAATCTAGCTAACCTTCGTACCAACCGTCTCGCCTGATGCAGCGCGTAGGATATTGCCGTCCCTAGCCAGTTCAAACACAATAACCGACATGTTTTGCTCCATCGCAAGTCCCAGTGCGGCCTTGTCCATAACTTTTATAGAATTTTTCTCAACTGCCTGTTGAAATGTAATTTCGTCTAACTTAACGGCATCATCAAATTTCGACGGATCTTTGTCGTATATGCCGTCGACTTTGGTAGCCTTTAATATAACCTCACAGCCCAGCTCTAGCGCAACCGAAGCCGCCGTCGTGTCAGTCGTGAGGTACGGCTTGCCTAGGCCGCCAGCGACGATAACAACACGTCCTTTTTCTAGATGCCTAGTGGCGCGCAGCCTAATAAACTGCTCGGCAACCTGATTCATGTGTATGTTCGTCTGAACCCTCGTAGGTTGTCCGCTAAATTCCAACATTTCTTTTAGCGCCAGTCCGTTCATGACGGTCGCTAACATCCCCATATAATCCGCTGTTGCGCGGTCAATCCCGTCACCCGCAAATGTCGCCCCGCGCAGGAAATTGCCACCGCCAACTACGATCACAACTTGTATTCCTGTTTCAGTTACTTTTTTAATTTCACCCGCTAACCAACCGACAAATTCGGGGTCAATCCCCGAACCATCTGGTCCTGCTAACTGTTCACCTGATAGTTTTAGTAAAATTCGTTTATAACTCATGAATTCTAGTGTACCAGACACTTATAAAATTGCTTATTCGACCGATAAGTGTTTTAATTTAGATATATGAGAGAAAAACAAATCGAACCCATCAGTCTTACTGAGTATCAAGATTCACTCACTAATCGAATACTTCCAGGCCAACTAAATCCAGATGATTTGTATCTTTTTAATGGTCTTGGTGTTAAGGGTAAAACCAAACATGGTTTTGAGTCATATGCAACTGTAGATGAGCTAGAATTTTACGATGAATCAGCCGCAGGCCTATTAATCATGAGACACATAGATTCACGACGTAAATTCACAGACCTTGAATTCAACATGAGCGCTGACGGAGAAGTCATACCTATAAATGGTAGTTACCTAAAGCTCAAAGGTCGATCGATGGGTCACACTGCACTTCGTAGTGGCTATCTGTTGCCGTCTAAACTTTTATAAAATACTGTAGGCTTAATTCTAGATGGAAAACACAGAAGCAACCAATCAGCCAGATTTATCCAAGCAGCTTTTACAAGGTTTTCTTGATGATGGTCCCAACCAGTATATTGGCGATCTATTCGAACAATACAGCGAAACAGACGAGTCGACCGTACTAAAATTCCTATCTGAACAATTAAGATTCAAAGATCGTGACCTAGGCATTGACTTAGATAACCGAATAAGCGATACATTCTATCTTGGTACGCTTATTGGCCTCAAGATGGTCAACAACCTACACCCACAGCCCGAATTTAGAAAAAGTGTCATGACAAAAATTAAATTTATTCTGGAAAAGGTTTTTGACGATACACTACATATCCCAGATGACTTTGACGCAAGCGTAACAATCGTAGAGCGCCTATTAGCCTGCAGCGAAGCAGGATGTGAACGATTCTCAGATTTATCGTCAATTATCGAAGACGTAGAGGATCGAGTAATAGCCAATGCAACCGAAAGTCCATACCTACGTAAAGGTATGGGTTTTGTGTTATTCGCCATGATAATGGTCGAGCAAGACCAAGCAAAGTTAGATTCACTAAATAGTGACCTAGCGAAATTTGAATCCGAAATTCAACAGATTGAAAGTGGAGAAGCCACACTCGACTGGGACTCGCTGACCAAACACTAGGGTGAGCTATCAACGCTCAGTTCCTACTTAAAATAAAGCTTTAATAAACCACTATAGCGCTCATGCTTGTAATGCACGACCTACAAATATAATCTGGTATTCATGCTACCACTACCTTTTGAAGTAATCAGCTCTAGTTTATATCTTGAGTCGTTAGACCAACGGCTAAATAACGATGCAATTATCGAAAGGACTATATATACCATGATGGCTCGGACGAAGAAAATGGGCAGACATGCCTTCATGGCAACAGCAAGTATTATCGACATGCGGTCAAAGTACGGATACACTTTAGTTGATATTGAGTTAAAAGACACCAAAGACTTCAGAACTTATTTCACGATTGAAAGTGCAGTCCATGACGGCCTGCTTATACCAACGAAACTCCAGAGAATCATAATCAAAAACGGGGCATCTAACACCGCTCTAACTGAGGCCTATTTGCTAGGTTACAACGATGGCATGGATGACGAATCAATAAAAGACGCTTCTGACTTGTCCGAATGCAGCACCGAAGACTTCGGCAAGCTTCTCGAATACAGTAAAATCCTGGCTGACTCTAACGGTTAACGCTTGTGCTTGCCGGCATCACGACATTTCAACTACAATAACATCTTAATGGACCCGACCGAACAAGATTTTGGAACAATACATTCAGCCGATTTAGAGCTTGAGAGGCTAATGCACCCCAACCTCAGTTTTGATGATTTTGCTACAAATCTAGTATTAGAATTCCGTCACTTAGAACACTTCAAACCCAATCTGTACCAGATGGAGCGCACGGCAAGATTAATTGGTTTATCCGAAGAATCATCCAGCGAAACAATGAAATATTTTTATCTTGGTGAACTTACTGCATTCAAGGTTTTGCAACAAATAAATCCCGACAACCACCAAAATAACTATCAAGCCTTAAGTGCTTTATATGACTTCGCCAGACTTGAGGCAGAAAATGAAATAAATGACAAAAACTTCCTCGCCAGAGATTTCGATAAATTTGTCGGATTAGAAATTAATAGATTAGTAGAAAACGACTTTTGTTTTCAAGCGATAAGTCTTCAAGAGCAAGAAATGCTCGCAAGAATTTATGTTTGCGGCAGTAACGACGTATCGCTAAAAGATGAACGATATTTCGACTTCACTCGTGGTTATCGTTTAGGTAGAATGGTCGAAACTTGGTACAAATCTCAACTTCACATCGAAGCGCTAGAAGACCAAGAGCTAACCGATGCAATGGATGTATATAACGACAATAACGCAAAAAATACAGACATTTCGAACGAGGCAGTAAATTTCAAATTCCACAATATAATGCACTCGAGCAATTTTGAACAGTCATATGCCGAATTTTTACAACCCTGCACCGAGGATCTTACCATTCTTAGCGACAAACTTACTCAACACATAGCCCATTTAGACAACCCAGATATTTACGACCCAGAGGCAACCGAATACATTCAAGCAAAACTTACAAACTTAATCACTAATGACTTTATCCAGCTTGAAAATCTTAAATATCGAGACGACGTAACTATAACTGGAAACCTAGCTGCCATTATTCATGATACGAACAACGATCAAATATATATTTATCCTATATCCGAATCTTCAACCATACGTGGTTCGATATTAGAAGTAGATATAATTCAAACGCCAAAACAGTCATGGGTAGATAGGGCAGTTAACAATGATAGCACCAAGCTATTTGCAAATGACATAAATCCATATGGGCTAGTAGTGGTATTGGACTTATCAGAGATATCACATGCCGACAGATCTTTTACTAAAACACTACCTTCTGAAAGATTCTTACTAGCCGTTGAGTATTCAGGTGTTCAAATTTGGCGCGATCCTTTTAGTCAGGTTAATAGTTGATTTTAAATCTGATTAAAATAAAAAGGCCGGGTGCGCATAGCACCCGGCCGATCTTGAAATACCTTTACCTTACTTCTTTTTGCGTCGGAATATTGCGTTGGTGACAATTGAAACGACAACCATGCCAGCGACTGCAACGGACCCTAAAGCCCAAGCCAACGCGTTTGTCAGAGGATAGTCATCCTTTTTGTTTTCCATCTTTATCCATTCTCTAGTAGGGCGGGGTGTTTTCAAGATTTCGTCAGGAGCAATAAATCACTCGACTGATTCAAGTATTATTGCATAATAAAGGTAAAAAGTCAAAAGCTAAAGCTTTGTTCGCTTGACGACGACATGCTCGGTACTGTTATCGACCTGTTGAGGCGAAGTACAAATCGTAACCGTGTACTGCCTGCGATTATCGGGTGTTGCTCGCATAGTCAATGGACCCTTACAACCCATGGCGTGATTAGCCATAGACTTTCTTAAATGCTCTACGTCACTTTCAATTTCTGCCATAGTTTTTCCGCCCAGTTCGCGTAAACCACTTGCAAGCTCGTCAGAGGTCATTTCACTAATCGGGTGATTCGGAAAATTTTCGTGAATCTGATCAATAAACATACTCGCTTGTTCGTCCAGTTCACTACTAACAGATACGCGAATTAACTGATCAGCAAGAGATTCGGCAACATCAATAAACCGCGCATCTTCGCTCAGCACAGGGCAGTTCTTACACTTCTCTGGTATATCTTTTGGCGTCTCCATATCTTCTTATTATAACATAATGAGCTCATAATGCAAGCATGTGTTTGAATCTATCAGCAAATTCTAAGCTTGTGATAAAATGTTAATATGACTAAGGACAAGCCAAACTACGCCTTTATCGACAGCCAAAACCTGAATCTTGGCGTCCGATCTCTCGGTTGGAAACTGGACTACAAGAAGTTTCGTTTATATCTAAAGAACAAATACGATGTACAGCAAGTCTATCTATTCATCGGCAAGTCTGCTGGCAACCAAGGGCTTTATGTAAACCTCCAACACGCTGGATATAACCTAGTATTTAAACCGACAGTGGCTTACTTTGAAAATGGCAAAAAGACTATGAAAGGCAATGTCGATGCTGAACTAGTACTATATGCCTCGGCAAAGTTATATGAGCACTACAATAAAGCTGTTATCGTCAGCGGAGATGGAGATTTTTATTGCCTAGCCGAATACCTAGATGAAAATAAAAAATTATTGCGTATCATCACTCCAAATCGTCGATACTCCAAGTTATTGAGCAATTATCGCAGATACATCACCAGCCTTGAACTGCTACAGAGTAGGCTTGAATACCACAAGGGCGAAAAACGCAACAAAAAGCCGACTCATGCGGTCGGTCGAAACCTTAGGCAGAGTCGGCAAACGTCTCGGAGTATGCGGTCGGTCGAAACCTTAGGCAAGCCAAGACATGGTGATTCACACATAAATATAGCAAAAAGTAAGCAAA
>DAOMNR010000035.1:0-6457 GCA_035443865.1 Candidatus Saccharimonadota bacterium
CCGCCTTTTGCCTTAATACGCGTGTGCTTCTGAACATCATTATTTAAGCATAGTACGTGCATAAATGCTAGTATAAGCATTTAAAGTTCACAGTTTCCAATTCACAGTTCACAATTAGTTTCCAATCTTCAATTCACAAGGACGGCGCAACCTCGAGCCATCTTGAGAACTGTAAATTGAAAATTCCCTGAAAACTGACAACTGTAAATTGTAAACTGTCTATCATGCTTGTGTTTTTAGTTTAAATGATTAATAATATCACTAGAGCTGGTGCGCCAAAGGGGTACCTTTGCGCTAAAACAAACACAGTTTTTAAAACAAAATCGTGCCCCGGGTGGGCGCGTAGCAGCCGAATAAAATCTCGTCCATGGCAACAGGGGCGAGATTTTGATACAATGTATCAGGTTTGGGGCATTGGCGCAGTTGGCTAGCGCGCTTCCATGGCATGGAAGAGGTCATCGGTTCGAATCCGATATGCTCCACCAAACATAAGATATATATATTTTTCATAGACAGACGGTTGACTCCGTCTCTTGACCGTTTACCGCTCATGCTTCATAATCCACCGCAGATATGCGACTGGAAATTAAAACACCAGACTCACAACCATCGCGACAGGGCTTCACGATCGTCGAACTTCTTATAGTTATCGTTATTATCGGCATCTTGGCTGCCATTACTGTTGTGGCTTACACTGGTATTAACCAACAAGCTGGGGTGGTGGGACTAAAGTCAGATCTTAAAAATGCCTCTACTCAGTTAAGTATCGCCAAAATTAAAACTGGTACCTATCCGAGTGATGATTCAGGTATTAAGAAAAGCGAAAGCACCGATTTTCAATACACCTTTACCGGCAGTGACTATTGTTTAAGTGCTTCATCATCACAGACTGGCACAGCTGCTTTCCATATCGACAGTACTATAGGTACTATTCAGGACGATGTATGTGTTGGGCACACAGCTCCAACAGGTGGTGGTACTGGACAGGTTGATCAAGATACTGTTACTACTTTGGCTGGTCAGGAAGGTGAATTTGGTTTTGCGAATGGTAATGGTGGCGCAGCTATATTTAATGATCCTTATGGCATAGCTGTTGATACTTCCGGAAATGTGTATGTATCGGATGCTGGTAATCAGGTCATACGCAAGATAACTCCATCTGGAGATGTAACGACACTGGCTGGTAGTGTAGGTAATCCCGGCTCCACGAACGGAACAGGTACAAACGCAAGGTTTAATGGCCCAAGAGGGGTGGCTGTCGACCTGGCTGGAAATGTATATGTATCTGATGCTGGCAATCATCTTATACGGAAGATAGCATCATCTGGAGTTGTGACAACTTTTGCTGGCAGTGTTGGCGTTAATGGTTTTGCAAACGGCACAGGTACATCTGCTGTATTCAACGGGCCTGACGGTATTGCTGTCGATGCTTCCGGTAACGTTTATGTTGCCGATATGTATAACCATGCTATTCGTAAGATATCTTCCTCTCAGGTAGTTACGACATTGGCTGGAAGTATCGGTAATAGTGGTTTCGCGAATGGGACGGGTAGTGGTGCGCAATTTAGCTATCCGTACGGAGTTGCAGTCGATTCTTCTGGAAACGTATACGTAGCCGACTTCGATAATGAACTCATCCGAAAAGTCACATCTTCCGGTGCCGTTACAACTCTCGCTGGTACGTTAGGTGTGAACGGGTCAGCTAATGGAACAGGTACAGCGGCTTCGTTCAACGACCCTAACGGCATCGGAGTAGATTCGTTAGGTGTTGTATATGTCGCTGATTCTCAGAATGCTCTTATTCGTAAGATTACGACAGGAGGGGTCGTTAGCACTCTTACTGGATCTGCAGGCTGGGGTTATTCTGATGGTGTGGTTGCGAATGCAATGTTTAGATACCCGACAGGCGTAGCAATTGATCCCACTGGTAGAATATATATTGCTGATCGTTTCAATAGTGTGATTCGTAAGATAGAATAAACATATACATAAAATTAACACCATCACATAATAATCAACTATATCTATGAAGCTGTAATTTACAGTACTGTGACTATATATTAATCCGCTAATCATATAAGATAAATACATAAATGTTTAGCAAAATCATCCAAATTAAACTCGAATCATTAGTTAAGCGCTATCTAGCCAAACATTCTGATATTAAACTAGTCGCCGTGGCCGGTAGTGTCGGCAAGACGACAACTAAGGTTGCAATAGCAACGGTTCTTTCGCAGTCGTTTCGAGTACGTTTACATGAAGGCAACCATAATAGCGAGTTGAGCGCACCGCTAGCGATACTAGGTATTGATTATCCTGATAATATTCGTAGTGTTAGTGCTTGGATTGGTGTTTTCAGGGCAGCAAAAGAGCGCATCAAGAGCCCTACAGATGTTGATATTATTATTCAAGAGCTAGGGAGTGATCGTATCGGTCAGATTGCACATTATCGCAAGTATTTACGCCCGGATATTGGTGTCGTAACTGCTATTTCACCTGAACACATGGAATTTTTTGAAACGATGGAAAACGTGGCCAAAGAGGAGATGGGTGTAGCTAACTTTTCGAAACAAGCTCTAATTAATCGTGATGATGTTGATGGCGAATACGCCAGGCACCTGACTAACGCAGACGTATCAACCTATGGCACTAGTGCTACGGCCGAATATCATTTTATTAGTCAGGATTTCTCTTTGAAAGACGGTTACAAGGGGCAATTTATTGCTCCTGACCTAGATAAACCTGTCGAGGTCTCGGTTCAGATTGTCGGTGAACATAGCCTAAGGTCAGCCGTAGCAGCATTTGCAGTCGGGTTAAAAATGGGAATGGACGCTAAATCTATCGCCAAGGGGCTAGCCGCAATCTCAGCGGTTCCGGGCAGAATGAATATACTGCGTGGAATCAAAAACAGTATTTTAATTGACGATACATATAACTCAAGTCCGCTTGCCGTTAAGTCGTCGCTTCAAACACTATATCAACTGTCTGCGCCACAACGGATTGCAGTTCTTGGCAGTATGAACGAATTAGGAGCTAGTTCGGCCGAAGAGCACAAAAAGGTCGGTGAGTTATGTAACCCGAACGAACTAGCCTGGGTTATTACGGTCGGCGATGAAGCCGAAAAGTATCTAGCACCAGCCGCCAAAGCAAACGGTTGTCAGGTTAAAAGCTTTAAGACTGCAGTTGCCGCTGGAGGATTTGTACGCGGGGCAATTGAAGACGGTTCAGTTGTACTGTTCAAAGGTTCGCAGGGTGGAATATACGTCGAAGAGGCAGTCAAGGTTGTCTTAAAAACTGCAGCCGACGACATTAAATTAGTGCGTCAATCACCGGCCTGGATTAAAACGAAAACCGAATTCTTCTCAAATCACATGTAGTATTTGTGGCAGAGTTTGACCATAAGCCGCTTATGCAATATGCTGTTATTAATGTGACTAATAAACATAATAAAATACACAAAATAATTTCGTCAGGCTTTACGATTGTAGAGCTTTTAATTGTAATCGTCGTAATTGGTATTTTGGCTGCAATAACTGTGGTGGCATACACGGGTATTCAACAGCAGGCGTCAGCCGCAACTTTGCGCTCTGATTTAAAGAGTGTGTCTACGAGTTTAGAGCTTGACAAGATAAATAATGGTGGCTACCCAACTGATATTACTGACGCGAATGACGATAGTCGTCTGCCGAAAAGCCCTGATACGTTTTATGAGTTGGACATAACTAACGATGATTATTGTTTGACAGCGTCTTCTGATGCCGCAAGGACTTCGTTTCATGTGTCTAGTGATTCGGGAGGAGCGATACAGGATGGCCCGTGCTCGGGTCACGACGGATATATTCCGAGTGGAGGAGGCGGTGGCGGGGCTGGCTCCGTGACTTGGACAGAGCGAGTAGCGGGAGATGGTGCCTTTGAACATCAATGGGGAGTTGTTACCTCGTCAAGTGACGGCACGAAACTGGTTGTTTTTCCTGGTTACGGCGACCATATCATGACATCAACTAACTCTGGCGCAACTTGGACTAGCCGAGCAATAACAGAAGAGGAATGGAAAGCCACTTCGACATCAAGCGATGGAACTAAGCTTGTTGCTGTAACTCAAGCAAGCTACCTTTATACATCAAGTAATTCAGGAGTTTCTTGGAGTCCTAATATGTCTGTTGCGGTAGGTAATAAGTTTGGCGTTGCTTCGTCGAGTGATGGACAAAGAGTAGCGGTGGCTTCTCCGTTTGGTATCTATACATCGAGTGACTCTGGTGCTAACTGGACTTTGCAACCTAGCACTACAAGCACCGATTGGTTTTATATTGCCTCATCATCTGATGGTTCAAAATTAATTTCAAATGTTCACGAGGAAGGTTACATTTATACTTCTACCAACTACGGAGTCAGTTGGAGCATACGTAGTTCGTCAGGTTCACGATATTGGTCGTCATTTGCGTCTTCGTCTAGTGGTGACAAGCTTATTGCCAGTGCATTTGACGATTACATATACACTTCGACGGATTCTGGTGCAAACTGGACAGCTCATTCTGATGCTGGTTCGAGGATTTGGCGATCAGTCGCATCTTCTGCCGATGGTGTGAATCTAGTTGCTGCACCTGATGGCGGTAACATCTATACGTCAACTGACTCTGGCGCAACCTGGACAGAGAACACAACCCCTGGTTCAAAGTCTTGGACGGCTGTTGCTATATCTAGCGATGGCAGCAAAATCGTTGCCGTTGCCTATGACGGTACGATTTACACCGGATCATATTAAGAGATTAGCTAATCGCACCATGGCAAGATACCTCTGTGCGATAGCGATAGAATTTGCTATACTGGCGGAGTATGAAGCGCTATAATCCGTCCGAGATTGAACCTAAATGGCAAAAAGTTTGGGAAGATGACAAGGTCAACCAGGTGACCGTTGATGACACGCGCTCGAAAATGTATATTTCACCGATGTTTCCGTACCCAAGTGGCACCGGCATGCATACAGGCCATGCCTACGAACACTCAATTGTTGATGCGATCGCTAGGTTCCACCGCCAACTTGGCAAAAACGTCATGAACCCAATGGGTTGGGATGCGTTTGGCTTGCCAACCGAAAATTTTGCTATCAAAACCGGTACATCGCCGGTTGATGCAACCAATAATTTTATTGAGAACTTTAAACGCCAGATTAAAAGATTAGGTTCCAGCATTGACTGGAGCCGTGAGATTAATACGTCTAACCCTGAATATTATCGTTGGACGCAGTGGATATTTACTAAACTATTTGAACGCGATCTGGCTTATCAAAAAGAGGCTTTGCAGTGGTGGTGTCCAGTCGATAAGACAGTGCTTGCTAACGAACAGGTGATTAACGGACGTTGTTGGCGCTGTGGCAGTGTCGTCGAGAAGAAATCGATGAATCAGTGGTTTTTCAAAATTACCGATTATGCCGACGCACTGCTAGATGAAATTCCTGATCTAGATTGGCCAGATAAAATTAAAACCGCTCAGACTAACTGGATTGGTAAATCTGTTGGTGCTGAAATTGATTTTAGTGTCGCCAGTACAGATGATACCATTACAGTCTTTTCTACGAGACCAGATACGATATTTGGCGCCACGTTCATCGTTCTAGCGCCCGAGCACCCACTAGCAAGTAAGCTTTTAACCTCTGAATACAAAGAATTTGGCGAAAGTTACATCAGAGATGCCGTTAAAAGTTCTGAAATTGACCGAATGAATGAAACTCGCGACAAATCAGGTGTATTCACGGGTAGTAATGCTATTAATCCTGCAACCGGATCAGAAATTCCAATTTGGATTGCCGATTACGTACTGGGTGGATACGGAACGGGTGCAATCATGGCAGTACCAGCGCACGACGAACGCGATAATGAGTTCGCCGAAAAATTTGAGCTGCCAATCGTACAGGTTGTAGAAAAACCCTCTAAGGATTCTGATGCTGGACTATATACGGGCGAAGGTGTTTTAGTGAATTCTGGACAATATAACGGTACGCGTAGCGAAGATGCACGCGAACAAATTGTTAGTTGGCTAGAGCAGCAAAACTTGGGACGCAGCAAGACTACCTATAAAATGCACGATTGGCTGATTAGCCGTCAACGTTATTGGGGTGCGCCGATTCCAATTATTCATTGTCCAGATCACGGCGCAGTGGCGGTGCCAGCAGATCAACTGCCAGTTGTGTTACCAGAAATCGAGGACTATGCACCAAAAGGTGATGGATTGTCAGCACTTGCTAGGGCAACAGACTGGGTTAATACAACTTGTCCAACTTGCGGCGGCCCAGCCAAACGCGAAACCGACACGATGGACGGATATGCGTGCAGTAGTTGGTATTTGTTGCGTTATACGGATCCGAAAAATGATGAACAAGCTTGGGATCCAGCGATAGCTAATTACTGGGCGCCAGTTGACTATTACGTTGGTGGCGATCATGCGGTTGCGCACTTGCTAT
>DAOMNR010000036.1:0-5838 GCA_035443865.1 Candidatus Saccharimonadota bacterium
GCCGAAGAAGATTTTGGCATCGTCCAGGTCGAAGCCCTAGCCGCTGGTGCACCCGTAATCGCCTACGGTAAAGGCGGCGCACTCGACATCGTCCAAGACGGCGAAAGTGGCGTTCTGTTTGACGAACAGACCGTCGAATCGGTCGTTAATGCCATCAAACGCGCCGAACAAATTGACTTTTTACCAGCCACACTCCGACGCAAATCCAAACGATTCGATAGCAGCCTATTCAGGACCAAAATCCGCAAAATTGTCAGCGACAACGTATCCAAGATACAATAAATACATAGTATAAGGAATTTTCAACATCAATAATCGTGTTAAATTAAGCGAATGATACAAAATATTACTAAATTCACTATAAAAGTTCTGTCGTCACACAAGTTTATCTTCGTGATTATTGGGCTACTTGTAATCCAAGCATTATGGTTCGCTTTTACTGCACAGTACCCTATGGCTTTTGACGAGCAGTACCACTTTGGATTTATTCAAATCTACGCCAATCAATGGTTACCGTTTATCACTAGTGAACCAGCTAATACATCGGCTTATGGCGTTCTGATTCATTCTAACTCTTACCTTTTCCACTATCTAATGAGCTTCCCTTACCGAATCTTTGCATTTTTCGTATCTGACCAAGTATCTCAAATTATCTTTTTGCGTGTAATTAACGTAGCGATGTTTGCTGGTGGAATAGCATTATTTGGACGCCTCTTGAATCGTTTTAACGTATCTCGATCATTAATTAACTTTGCCCTCCTAATGATGGTTCTTATACCAGTTGTGCCGTTTCTTGCAGCGACTATCAATTACGATAATCTAATCTTTTTATTTGTTCCTATATTCGTTGGAGCGGCTCTAACATGTGCTAAATCAATACTAGACTCTAATAAAATTCCGTCATCAAGTTTTATAATTCTACTCTCTATCGGTTTCGCAGGAAGCCTTACCAAGAATGCGTTCTTGCCAATATTTGCTGGTGGCATAATATACCTCCTTATTTTATGGCTACGTAGCCACACAAAGCGCAAGATTATTTCTAGCATAGGCAAATCATTCAGTGTTTTAAAACGACCTGTGCAAATAGCACTCGTAATTCTCCTAATTATGACAGCTGGTCTGTTCATAGAAAGATACGGTGGCAACCTTGTTACATACCATAGCCTCGAACCAGACTGTCTAGACGTCAAATCGTTCGATTCATGTATGGAATCAGGACCGTGGGCGAGGAACTATCAACTCGAAAATAATGTTCAGGTTACTAATCCACCGCACAACCCGTCGATCACTGCATATCCATACTTCTGGGTTAGCGAACTTGTACGGCGGCTATACTTTGCAATTAATTATGATTATTCCAATATTGCTCCGCTGCCTATCGCCATATCTATGGCGCGTATAGTTGGTGCTGTCGGTATAGTCCTAGCACTTGTATTCTGGCGCTCAATCATCCGTATCGACAAGCGATTACTTTTACTCACATTCGTAATTGGGTTTTATTTAGCTGGATTGTTCTACATCAACTTCACTGCCTTTTTAAAATTCCATGTTGGTGTCGCAATTAATGGGCGATACCTAATCCCAATTTTGCCGTTTATGTTTGTCTGGATGGCACTTGGATATAGGCAATTATTTCAATTGCTATTACGGAAGCGTGCGCGAAACTTTATGGCAATATTCTCTATTGTCGTACTGTTACTTGCTTTGCAGGGTGGTGGGGCAATAACATACCTAGTACAAAGTCAGCCTAGCTGGTACTGGCAAAACCAACCGTTAGTTGACTTTAATACTGGTCTTAAAGATATTGTCAAACCAGTTATAATCGGCGGTAGTGACCCCTGGTCAAAGTAAAATAGTTTTTACACTACTCAACTGTTACGCTTTTAGCTAAGTTTCGTGGTTGGTCGACATCATTACCGCGAGCAACAGCAACGTAATACGCGAATAACTGTTGGACAACATTAATTACAAGTGGTGATAATACATCTAGTTTAGTATTTATTCTAATATCTGTTTCGGCTTCGATCGCTTTTTTACTATTCGTAATTGCGATTACATGACCATCACGCGCATTAACTTCGGATAGCGCACTTAAACTTTTGTCATATAGCCAGTTCTCAATTAATAATGCCACTTCAAAAAACGTATCATCGACTAGTGCAATCGGACCGTGTTTTAGTTCACCTGCGGCATAGCCTTCAGCTTGGATGTAACTGATTTCTTTTAGCTTCAAGGCTCCTTCTAGCGCTACCGGAAAAGCTGTATCGCGACCAAAATACAGTGCATGTTCGTATTTACTGTATTTTTTGGCTATTTTAGCAATTTCAGCCTTCTTATTTTCGATAACGGATTCAATTTCATCAGGCAAAATCGCTAACTCTTCTATGTATTTTGATACATCCTGCTGACCCGCCCCCTGTGCCTGAGCTAGTTGGATGCCAAACATGATCATTGCCGAGGCTTGTGATGTAAACGCCTTGGTGCTAGCTACAGATATCTCTGGACCAGCGTGAACATATACACCACCGTCAACTTCACGAGCAATCGTTGAGCCTACTGCGTTTATGACACCCAGAGTCCTGACGCCACGACGTTTTATCTCGCGCATGCAGGCCAGTGTGTCAGCTGTTTCACCAGACTGCGAAACGATTAATGCAACTGAATTTTTAGGCAAATGAAATGACCGGTAACGCAGCTCTGATGCAACTGCCACCTCAATCGTCAACCCATCGACTAATTGTTCCATGTAATAAGACGCTAGTAGTCCCGCATAATACGCTGTACCACAACCAACAATCACCACGTGCTCAACTTGTTTTAATTCCCCTGTGGTCATGTTAATTCCGCCAAGTTTAACGGTCTTTTCTTCTAAATTAATACGACCGCTTAATGTCGAACGCAGTGTCTGTGGTTGTTCACTAATTTCTTTTAATAAAAAGTGATCATAGCCCTGTTTTTGAATCGCCTGCATATCGACTTCAATGGTTTCAACCCTAGCCGATATGGGTTGAGCCGATAAATCACGCAGCTCAACTGAATCCTCACGGCAAATTGCCATTTCACCGTCATTTAGATAAATTGCCTTTGTGGTATGTCCAATTAACGCCGATGCATCACTGGCGATAAACGTTTCGTTATCACCAACTCCAATAATTAGCGGACTGCCAGCCCTAGCGACAATAATCTCATCTGGTTTACGTGTCGATACAACCGCAATTCCATATGTCCCAACCGCTATCTGCAGCGCCTGAGTCACTGCGTCAATTAGCTGTACGTCTTTACCATAAAATGAATCGATTAACGCGGCCAAAACCTCGGTATCGGTTTGACTAGTGAATCTATGAGATTTTAACGTTTCTTTTAGCTCTTTGTAGTTTTCGATTATGCCGTTATGCACCAGATAAATATCACCAGATTGTTGTGGGTGAGCATTAGCCTCGGACGGTTTACCGTGTGTCGCCCAACGAGTGTGACCGATGCCAACCCGGGCTTTTGACGGGCTGTTATTAATCATTTCCTCAAGCTCTGCAACCTTGCCCTTGGCTCGATATAATTTCGGCTTGTTACCACCTAGCGTCACTATCCCAGCCGAATCATAGCCACGATATTCTAATCGATGTAATCCACCAATCAAATATGGCTGTGCTAGTTTATCTCCAATGTATCCAACTATTCCACACATATGTTACCGAGCGTGTCCTAGCGCTTGGTTGATTCTAGTCGACGAATCTGCTTTTTCCGTGCCACCAACACCGAATACCATTTCAATTCTATACTCATTGCACACTTCGCCCTCTGGAATTGCCTGGATTGAATCTCTATCGCCACCATTCGCAAACACCAGTTGTTCGTCGGGATATTTTGTCGCGATCGACCTTAATGTCTCAATTTGAGTTGGGTCCTGGTCTACGCTCAAAATTACCTCGTCTACGTCCCGTAATGCAGATATCAAACGCATACGGTTTTCTTGATTCAGAATAACCTTACCTTTCTTTTGAACCTGTTGGACATCGTTATTAACTACTACAATCAAATGATCTCCCATCGCTCTACTTGCCTCTATCATGTCCAAATGCCCACCGTGTAACGGGTTAAAATAACCACTAACTATAACTATTTTCATATATATGATTATACCCTACCGGCTGTTATCTACCCCACTAACCTGTATAATATAAGTATGACAAAACTCTTAATCACAGGTGGGGCCGGGTTTATTGGATCGAACTTCGTCCACTATACACTGGCAAATCGTTCCGAATATAACATTACCGTAATCGATAAACTAACCTACGCCGGCAATAAAGACAGCCTAGCTAGTGTTATTAATAAAATAAATTTTGTCGAAGGTGATATTTGCGATAACAATTTAATAGACAGGTTGGTCAGTGAAACCGACGTTGTCGTTCACTTTGCGGCGGAGTCACATAACGACAACAGCCTGCGTGACCCATGGCCATTCATTAACACCAACCTGGTTGGCACAGCAACTATACTAGAAGCCGTTCGTAAACACGGCAGACGCCTGCATCACATTAGCACTGACGAAGTATATGGCGATCTAGAGATTAACGATCCTGCCAAGTTCACCGAATCTACTCCTTATAACGCCAGTAGCCCCTATTCATCTACCAAAGCCGGAAGTGACCTGCTAGTGAAGGCCTGGGTCCGCAGTTTTGGTATTAACGCCACTTTATCAAACTGCTCCAACAACTACGGGCCATACCAACACATCGAAAAGTTTATCCCCCGTCAAATTACAAATATCCTTAGCGATATATCACCAAAGCTGTACGGCACAGGTGAGCAAGTTCGTGATTGGATTCATGTTGACGACCACAACAGCGCAGTTCACGCCATACTAGACAACGGTCGATCGGGCGAACTATATCTAATTGGTGCAAACGGTGAACAAAACAATAAATTTGTGCTTGAAACAATCCTTGAGCTAATGGGTCATGATAAAAACGACTACGAACATGTTGCCGATCGACCAGGTCACGACCAACGCTACGCAATCGACAGCACCAAACTACGCACCGAACTTGGCTGGACACCAAAATACACAGATCTACGTTCGGGCCTACGGGCCACAATCGATTGGTACACCGCCAATAAAAAATGGTGGCAAAACGAAAAGGCAAAAATTGAAGCAGCCTATGCCGAAAAAGGACAATAAATGGCAGGCAATTTATCAGACGATTTTTTTGATAAAGATTTAGCTGGTCACGAAACCACAATCCCCGGCTTAATCCTATTTGACCTACCCGTGCACGGTGACAGCCGTGGCTGGTTCAAGGAAAACTGGCAACGCGAAAAAATGCTGGGGGCTAGTTTACCAGATTTTGGACCAATTCAAAACAACATCAGCTATAACTCTAAAAAAGGCGTAACACGTGGAATCCATGTCGAACCTTGGGATAAGTTCATTTCAATCGGTTCTGGTAAGGTATTTGGTGCATGGGTAGACCTGCGCGAAGGCGATAGTTTCGGTACGGTCTTTACTGCCGAACTGGACCCTTCGAGGGCAATCTTCGTCCCACGTGGCGTTGGAAACTCCTACCAAGCCCTCGCGGACAATACGGTCTATACATATCTGGTCAACGAACACTGGAGCGCCGAAGCCACGTCTCAATATGCATCACTTAACTTGGCTGATAAATCCTTAAACATCAATTGGCCTATTCCTTTGGACCAAGCCGAGCTATCTGATAAAGACCTAAAAAACCCTAAGCTTCATGAAATAAAACCGATTAAACCCAGGAAGACCTTGATAATTGGCGCCTATGGCCAATTGGGTCGAGCTCTACAGGTTGAGTTTCCAGATGCCGAATGCGT
>DAOMNR010000036.1:5848-6210 GCA_035443865.1 Candidatus Saccharimonadota bacterium
ACACTTTTGATATGAGCGACCCGCTAGTTATAACCGCCCGCAATTGGCGCGAGTATCAGACAATTATAAATGCAGGTGCATATACTGCAGTAGATTTGGCCGAAACACCCGAGGGTAGACACGACGCCTGGCAAAGTAACGCAACGGCACTAAGTTATTTGGCACAAATCGCTACGGCAAATAGCTTAACTTTGGTTCACGTCTCAACAGATTACGTATTTGACGGCACTAATCCAAACCATAGCGAAGGCGAAGCCTTCAGTCCGATTAATGTCTATGGTCAGACTAAGGCAGCTGGCGACCTAGCAGTAAGTACTACACCAAAGCATTACATTGCCAGAACAAGCTGGGTTATTGGTGAT
>DAOMNR010000037.1:0-2810 GCA_035443865.1 Candidatus Saccharimonadota bacterium
GTAGCCAAGCAAAAAAGAGCCTCAAAGACTCTTCCTTGCTTGGCTCCGGCGGCTGGATTCGAACCAGCAACCTCGAAGTTAACAGCTTCTTGCTCCACCATTGAGCTACGCCGGAATATTGGTGTGAACAGATGGTATTATACCTTTACCTCTGATATTTAGTCAAGATTGATTCTTTTTTATCAAGTCACCTAATCGTGATTTCATCGCGACATGCGCATCATCTAGGCCTAGTATCTTGAGCGCGCCGATTAACACGTATAGTTCATCTAATACCGAGTCGTCGTGTTTTTGTTCTAAACTATCAAACCGTTCAGTAACAGCATTAATAATCCACTTTTCCTGAGTTGCGGTCGGTGCTTTACGGGCCGTCGCATCGTCCAGGTGTGTCGTCACAACCTCTAGTGACCGAGCAGAATTATCGCGTTTGCGTAGATAACCTTTGGCGATTAATCCATCAATATGAATAGCAACTGTCGAAACCGACTTGTAACCAAGCGCTCGCATAATTTCGCGGTAACTAGGACCAAAACCATGCCCCTGAATAAATCCATCGACAAAGTTAAGTAGCTCGCGCTGACGCTTGCTGGATCGTTGTTGTTCAACCATACACTTATCTTACCACCCCCGCGGTTATTGATTGCGTAATGCTTCAATTTGGCTAGTTAGTTCGGCAATATTACCCCAACTCGAGCCGTCAGTCATAATGATCAATACGTAAGTGCCAGTTGGACTATAGACAATCGCCGCATCGTGAAGTAACGCGTCCAAAAAGCCAACTTTATCGGCCACAACCGCGTTAATTCCAGCTGGAATACCCTGACGATAAACATTTCGTTTCATGGCATTAATCCAGGTATCGCGACTAGATTGCAGATTTAATATCTGCCCATTTTGCAACTGTCCCAGAACTACTGCCAAATCTGCCGGTGTCGTCTTGATGCCATCATTACCCATAAACGAAGTGTGCGTTGCACCGATTTCGTGCGCTTCATTAGTGATAGTTTGGAATCCAATTTTCAGCAGCAACGCCTTGGCACATTCATTATCTGATTTCACAATCATATCGTCAAAACATTTAGTCAAATCACGTCCATCACTAATTTGATCAGTCCAATGCCAGACCCCAGCTTCGATTCGCTTCAGGGTGCTATAGGCTACAAACAACTTATATGTACTAGCCGTTGTAAATACACGAGTGTCGTTATAGGCTGCCCTACGATTCTGGCCACTGAGTTCAATCATCGATACTCCATAAACCCCAGAATTAGACTCAGCATACTGTTGAATCAAAGCGTTCAAACCAACATCGGTCGAACTGTAACTTCGGTTATAAACAATTTTGGGCGCAACCGGCACCGTCATAACGTTCACCTTCGCGATTGAACCATCCAAATACGCTTTGATGCTAGCTAGTGTCTCAGTAACACCCAGAGCCTGACCATTAGGGCCAGTAACACGTGCTGTCTCGGTAAAGTTATAGGTACTGACGGTTGTCGTACCAGCCGGAACAGCAACTTTGGCTGCCAAGTTATCATTCAGATATTTCGACGCTCGATCACTACTGAAACTATAGTCAATTTTGCCATCAACTGTCGCAAAGTCCATCCAGCCTAGTATTTCTTTGGCGGGAATTTTAACAGTCTCGATATTAACGGTCACTGGTACACTATCGCCAACTTTTTTGGTAATATAATCCGCAAAGTTCAGTGCGTCTTCGTCGCTTACAGCTGGCGGAATCTCATTCATTGGAATCTTGACCTGATTACCCTGGTCTAGCCTTGGCGTGACATTTGATAAAACCTGTTTAACAGTACTAATATCACAAGTTCCGCCCATGACTGATTTAACTAGTTCTAGCCCGTTATCATCCATTTTTAAACTAGCATCCTGTGGCTTTACATCACACGATTGACCAAGTTGTTTGTTTATATATTCATCCAGTTTATTACTGTCACGATCAACCTTTGGACCGCCCGACTTATCGGTTATGAAATGTGCCCACAATATCGATGATGGCACAATCCGCAAATACCACGGGTACTTCATGCTGTTAATTCGATCCATATTCGTAACTGCAATGCCAATATCTGCCAGTTTTGGCGAATGGTACGGTGTCTTGTTGCTGCCGAAATAAATAGGCACCGTTAAGTTTGTATAGTCAGTATCTAACTGCCTGGCAGCATCTGTCTTTTCCCATCCACCCAACTGCACACTGTCTAATTCCGCAAACGGTAGCATCCGATCGCTCGGATATATTAGCTGCGAACCAATCGACACGACCAACAGCCCACCTATGCTAATAAGTAGGACCTTTAGCCAATCTCGTCTCAGTGCCCCAATCTGACTAATCACCCACTGTTTCATTACTTCTAGTATAACCTGGGTGAGAAGTAAATTCACAATTCACAGTTCTCAACTTACAAATTAGTTTTCAGGTCTCAATTATCAAGGTGTTTTTATTAAATACAGCCTATTAGGCAATTACGCTTTTTTACTTGAAACCTGGAAATTGAAAATTAATTGAAAACTGTGAATTGAAAACTGAAAATTATTCTCTCATCCCTAGCGCTATCGCCGCCAGCCCCCACCAAATAATCGCCGTTGTATCATCTACCCATACCGGCAGTAATAACCCAATTAACGCTAGTCCAATGCCGGACGCGAATACACCCAGTGCCAAATAGTTTTTGCGCCTGTCCCAAAGTTTCATTAGTACCGCTACATATATCGATACAAATAATATCAACCCCAACCAACCAACTTCATGCGCGATAAACAAATATTGATTCTCAATAATAAGTGGTTTG
>DAOMNR010000037.1:2857-6169 GCA_035443865.1 Candidatus Saccharimonadota bacterium
ATCCAGCGCTACCAATTCCGGCTCCTAGAGGTTGAGTAACCAACAATTCTGTGCCAGTTTGCAATGAATCAATGTGTCCATCGTTCGACGTATGTGCGCTGCCGCCATCTGTATTAACATGGAATATTACGTTCGAAACAAACGGCGAATCGCGAGCCGCTACTAACCCGCCCGCTAGCCCAAATATAACAATCGTTCCAGTAATCCAGACCTTCCTAGGTAAACGTCTGGCAATCGTTACAGCCAAAACGACCCCAACTGCAACCACCGCAGCGACTAGTGCGCTTCGTGAATAACTAAACCACAGTGCCACTAACCCGCCAACACCTAAAATACTGGCGACAACAATTGGCCATCTGGATCTACTAATCTTGTTTTTAACTATGGCTGCCGCTAGCACCGCCAGCACAATAACTGCATACGCCCCAACCGGGTTTGGGCCACGCAAAGTACTATTAATTCTAATAAAGTCGTGGTTCAAATCTACAGTCAGATAGGGGACAATCGTGTTCAAATTGTAGCCCAGATATTTCAATATATCCTTGGGCAAAACAAACACCTGTAAAATCGCAAAAACAACCACAACCAGCGCACCCGCGATACCTACTTTGATAAATATTTTGGCATATCCTGGATATAGCTTTAACGCCATATAAACTAACACAAAGAACAAAATGTAGCGCAAATCTATCATTAGGCCCGCTATAACTGATTCCACAGCTCCACCAAAAACCGGAATTAGCGCTAGATGTAGCGCCGCATATGCTGCACACGCTAGAACTAGCGGCTCTTTTAACAGTTTAAACATGCGCCTTTGGTACAACAGAACCAGCAAAATAACACCAGCCACCAGCATCAAAATCTCTTTCCAGGCCTTGATTGCCAAACTGTAATCCGGCCAAACCGTACCCAGAGCAACCGTCAGCCACCAAAAATAACCAGCAAAATAACTATGTATGCTTTGCCCAGTCTATCTGACTTAACTAGAGCTTTACCGACCGCCATTATATTAGTTCTGACTCCCTACTTCCCATTGCCCATTCCCTAACTCCTAATGTCATACCATCTACTATATACCAGTTACTACTTCCCATTTCCTATTTCCCAACCCCCAACCCCCAATGTTATACTATCCCTAACAATGCTAATCAAAAACACCAAGTTTTACAGCCTGATACTGATCATTATCGACACCTTCGTATTGCTCGGTGCCTTTACGCTCGCCTATATAGCCCGCGTCCAATACGACCCACGTCCACTATTAGTTAATGTTCACGCCTACGACTACTTGTACACATTCTTACTTATAATCCCGTTTTGGATTCTCATTTTCGCTAGCCTCGGCCTTTATCAACCCAGTACATATAACCGTCGTTTGGTTGAATGGAGCAAAATTGCCATCGGCGCATTCGTCGGTATATTAATTGTCATCGGCTGGCAGTACGCTAGCGATCAAGAAATTCTGCCAGCTAGGTTAGTGGCTGTCTACGGATTAGTAGCATCGTTTGTCTTGATTGTGATTGAGCGCGAGATACTACGCTTCATCAGGTCTATGATGTTCAAATACGGCAAAGGCACCAGTCGAGTATTACTAGTCGGGTCATCTAGCGCCACAACCGACATAGCCCGTAACCTCGCCAACACCGCCAAAAGCGGTTATGAAATTGTTGCCATTGCTGGTCCCAAAAAGATTGTCCCCGCAGACCTACGCGTTCACCACTATTCACTAGTCGAAACAGCTCTCAATAATATCGAAATAGATAATATAACGACTATTATCCAGACCGACCTGTATGATTCTACTGAACGAAACCAAAAGGTACTAGGCGCCGCTCAATCACACCACATAGGTTATAGTTTCATTCCAGGCGAAGCCGAATTTTACTCTGGTAAAAATACCGTTGATGTTTTCCTCGGCTACCCAATGATTTCGGTCTACCAAACCCCGCTGGTTGGATGGGGTGCGATTTTGAAACGTATTTTTGACTTCATAGTCAGCTTAATCTTACTAATCATATTCTCACCTGTCCTGGTGATTCTATTCGTAATAAAACGACTAGCTGACCCAGGACCGGCTTTTTATATTAGCAAACGTCTCAGTCAATTCTCGATACCGATTGATTTAATTAAGTTTCGAAGCATGAGCGCCCAGTACGGCGCGCGTGATGCGGCGGTTGAGTTTCGCGAAATGGGGCTCGAAAACCTTGCTCTAGAATACGAAAAGAACCGCAAAGTCGATAATGACCCTCGCATAACTAAATTCGGCAAATTCCTACGCGCCACCTCACTGGATGAACTACCGCAAATTATTAACGTGTTACGTGGCGACCTTAGTCTAGTCGGACCGCGCCCTATCCTGCCACAAGAAATGAAGATGGCGCCCAGCCGAAACGGCCTACTACACAGCGTCAAATCGGGTGTCACCGGCATATGGCAAGTCTCGGGTCGCAGCGAGCTAAGTTTCGAAGAGCGCATCGACCTAGAACTGTTCTACGCCCAAAACTGGACCTTCTGGCTAGATATCAAGATATTGTTCAAGACCGTAGCCGTAGTCCTATTTCGCCGAGGGGCGAAGTAGTCTCGCATCATGCGAGAGGGACCTAGGGAATAGGAAATGGGAAATAGGGAAAACACACAAGGGTTCGAGCAACTAGAGGTCTGGCAGAAAGCAATTGACCTGGCTGTGCAAATTTATAAAACAACTAATTCGTTCCCGAAATCAGAAATATATTCACTTACTAATCAGATGCACCGAGCCTCTTCGTCAATATCAGCCAATATCGCTGAAGGGTATGGCAGACATGGATATAAAGAAAAATTACAATTTTACAAAATAGCTAATGGGTCACTGTTAGAAATTAAGAGTTTCTGCTATCTGGCAAACAAGTTAGAATATATAACAGACGAAGACCTAGACTTGATACTGTCTATGATTGTTCCTATCCAAAAACTAACCAACGCTTTAATTAAATCTATACGAGACAACCATGACAACTAAACTCCCCAATTCCCATTTCCCAACCCCCAACCCCCGAGGGAGCAGCCCTCGCATAGCGATTGTAACCGACTGGTTAACGTCCATGGGCGGCCAAGAGCGTGTAACTCTTGAGCTTCACAAAATCTTTCCAGAAGCTGCGATTTACACATCCGTCTTCGACAAGGCTAACATGCCAGAATTCGATGGTGTCGATGTCCGTACAACCTACCTGCAACGAATCTTGCCTAAATCCCTGCGCTACAAACATATTTTGTGGCCGGTACTACGCGCCTTTGCCTTTCGTAAACTAGATTTGTCTGAATTTGATATTATCA
>DAOMNR010000038.1:0-6159 GCA_035443865.1 Candidatus Saccharimonadota bacterium
AAAACCAAATTCGTTGTTGGTGCCATATGTTACGTCGGCTGCGTATGCTTCTTTGCGCGTAACTGGACGGAGCCGCTTCATGCGCTCATCATCATGCTTTTCATTGCTAAATGTAGGGTCGTAAATGAATGACGCTTCGTTAATAATAACACCGGTCGAAATACCCAAGAAATGATACAACTCACCCATCCAGCTGGCGTCACGTTGTGCCAAATAATCATTAACGGTGACTACGTGAACACCTTTTTCTTCTAGTGCATTCAAATATACCGGTAGTGTTGCCACCAAAGTTTTACCCTCACCGGTCTTCATCTCGGCAACGTTACCTTGGTGCAAGGCCATGCCACCAATTAACTGGACATCGAACGGTCGCATACCTAAAATTCGATCACTCGCTTCTCTAACCAAGGCAAATGCGTCAGGCAAAATTGAATCGAGTGTTACACCCTTTTTTGATAACTGCTTTTTTAATACATCAGTCTGTTTCTTGAGGTCAGACTTAGACATTTTCTTATATTTATCTGCCAAGTCATTGATTGCGGCTACTTTTTTTTGTAATCGCTTCAAAATCTTTGCTTGCGGATCACCAAATATCTTGGTTAATGCCTTCTGTCTACTCACCATAATCAAAAACCCTGCTCCTCATTAGAAATTCTGTCAAATACTGTTATTTATTATAACACCGACAGGGTGAGCAACAAAGCTTGTTTACAAAGAAAACTATCTAAAGTTCGCGCGCATAGCTTCGCTTGAATCGACTCAGAATGCGACGACGCCCAATATGAGCAACTTGAGATTGTTTATATTTACGTAATTGTGCCGCTAATTTTGACTCAACCTCGTCAATCGCAGTAAAGACATGAAGCCCACTGGATTTAGCGAGAATCATTTTTTCCGGTACGTCAATTTGTGCTTCAATTTCATATTTAACACCACTACTACCATCGCGCTGTTTAATACGAACTTCAGCCGAAGCTGTCCGGCGTGCATGCCGCGGGAGGAATCTATCTAGCTTGCCTATCTTGTTTATAACGTATTTATTGGTTTTACCATCTAGTTGATATCCAATTCCTGTTACTTTAGTTGACGTAAGCATACTACCTCCTTTTTTGTTGGTCGGTACATATATTATACCACTTGCATAGCGGTTGTGCTTAGCCGAAATATCAAATTAATCAACTTATCCTTCGGGTCCTGCCGTCCGATTTACCCCTAAAATTTTTTTGGATTACCAAAAACAATTTTGGGGTGGCCCCATCGAACGTCACCCGCAGTGATAAGGCACCAAACCGGAGCTTATAATGTTGCGCGAGAACCAATATATGGTCGCAAAACCTCTGGGACAGTTAGGGTGCCGTCAGGATGTTGGTAGTGTTCAATGATTGCAACTAGCGAACGCGCAAGCGAAACGGCCGTGCCATTAAGCGTATGTAAAGTTTCAACTTTACCGTCGCTTCGACGGACGCGTATGTTTAAATTACGAGCTTGGAAATCTGTACAGTTTGAAGCGCTAGTTAGTTCCCGGTAAATTCCATCGACTGGCGACCAGTACTCAATATCATACTTCTTGCTGGCAGGTGCGCCTAAATCGCCGCTAGCGATATTAATAATATGATACGGAATGCCAATTGCTTGCCAAATCTCTTCCTCGATCGCTAGGATTTTTTCGTGCATCTCAACGCTTTGTTCAGGTGTGGTGAACAAATACATTTCAAGCTTATTGAACTGATGAACTCTAAATAAACCGCGTGAATGCTTGCCATATGTACCCGCTTCTTTGCGATACGACGGGCTGTAACCAACATACATCAACGGTAAATCAGATTCGTTAATAATTTCGTCAGCATGATATCCAGTCAGTGGCGCTTCGGCTGTACCGATTAACGACAAGTCTTCGCCCTCGATGAAGTACTCGTTACTTTCGGCACTACTGCGCGGCGAAAAACCAGCGCCTTGTGCTGTTCGACTGTTAACCATATGAGGCACCGTCATAAACGTAAAGCCTTTTTTAATGACAAAATCTAGCGCAAACTGCGTAATTGCGTTTTCTAGTAGCGCTAAATCACCTTTCAAAAAGTAGAATTTCGCCCCAGCAACCTTGGCGCCTCGTTCAAAATCCACCCAATCGCGCTTAACCGCAAAATCCAAATGATCGACTGCGCCAGTTTTTTGTTCACCCCATTTTTTAATCTCAACACTATCTTCTTCTGCCCCAATCGGAACGTCAGCTTGCATCATATTTGGAACTTGTGCGGTAAGTTCGCCGAGTGATTCATCAATCGGCTTAAGCTGTTGTTCTAGTTCGCTTATCTGATCTTTTAAGACCTTGCCTTGCTCAATAACTTCAGCACTTGGTCTACCGCCGCCCTTTAACTGTTCGTTAATGGCATTACGCTTTTCCCTCAGCTCATCGGCCTGCGCTAGTAACCCCCTGCGTTTGGCGTCCAACTCTAATAGCTTAGAAATATCAACTTCATAGCCTTTGTCCTTGGCGTTTTTAGCGACCGCTTCGGCGTTGTCGCGAATATATCGTATGTCTAACATTACCCCTATTGTAACAAACTAAATCCAATTTATAATCACATTCCCCCCATCTGTTACGGGCCAGACCTGTAACAGATTAGAAAAATGTGAATTATAGGTTGAATTGTTATTCGGTTCGCAAAGCTTCGATTGGATCTAGTTTAGCGGCTTTTCTGGCAGGTAGAATACCAGCAGCGACCGCCACCAAAACCAAACCAACAATTACACCAATAACAGTCAAGGGTTCAAATATTAGCAGGTTAATATCGCCTAGTTTCAAAGCTTTGGCGATAATTGGATTCCCAATTACACCCACCAAAATTGCTGCGCCAGCCCCAAGTGCGCCACCTAGGAACCCAATCCAGGCCGCCTCTAACTTGAACAGTCGCCCAACATCCCGCCTGCTCATACCTAACGCTTTCATTAATCCAATCTGTTGTGTACGTTCTAAAACGCTAATGTACTGGGTGTTTATTATTCCAAACACCGACGTCAACACTGCTAGGGCGCCAAATCCAATTAATATTCCCTGCAAGACATTAATGAATTGAAATATAAAACTCATTAGGTCTTCGGCAGTCTGAGCTTCGTAGCCAGCTTTGCCTATATCAGCCTTGATATCGTTAACGTCTGCCCCGTCTTTTGCAATAACCGTTGCTCCGACATACGTTCCATGCTGAGCAGTGCCCTCCGTTGTAAAGTCATACAACGCTTTTGTATCTTCTTTAGATAGACGTAAACTATCCGAGCCAGATACTGCCAATGCAGATTGTTCATACACGCCCACTACAGTAAAGTTGAACTGTTTAATCTCGGGTACAACTAAACTGCTCGACCCTTTTTCGGCTGCTATTTGAACGTCCTTACCGATAGCACCTTCAGGACTCTTAAAGCCAAGTGCCTCAACATAACTATCTGGAATAATTACGCCTTTCTTATCAATTCCGTCAGCACCTCCTGCCACGTAGTCTACTTTGACGCTTTCGTTATAAGTAGCGACTGAAGCCTGATATTTATCCTGGCCCTGACGTGTTACGTATTTAACTGTTACTAGATAAACTGGCGTAACTGATTCTATGTTTTGAATTTTATTTAATTTATCAATATCCGAATCCTTTAGCAGTTTAACGCTAAACCCACCGCCGTAACTCATTGTTGGGTCGGTCGAATATTTTTTAGGCTTGGTCGGATCATTATTAACGTCAGGCTTTGGTTGGACATAAAGTTCTTTGACATTCGTGTTACTGCTGATTATGTCTGCTGTATAGGCGCGGCCACCAGAACCAGCAGCAAGGCTGAGTACAATCGTAAAGGCACCAACACCGATTGCTAAACTTGTTAGAATCGTTCTGGCTTTTGCCTGCCTTAGACTTCTACCAGCCCTAATTGTTATGTCGCGTATTTTCATAGCTGAACCTTCGCCTGGCGCTTCAATTTAACGCTTTTGATGGGTGCTTTGGTCCTAATTTGTTGTGACTCGGATTTATTTTTGATTGATTCAATTTTGCCGTCTTTGATATAAATTTTAATGTCACACTTACTCGCGAGGTCTGGGTCGTGAGTCACAATTATCAAAGTTATACCGTTTCGTTTGTTATAACTAAACAATAAATCCTCTACGACTTCACCCGTAACACTGTCTAGGTTGCCTGTTGGTTCATCGGCAAAAATAATTTTGGGATTGTTAACAATTGCACGCGCTACTGCCAAGCGTTGTTTTTGACCACCAGATAAATCACGGGCCCTGGATTTCTTCTTATCCAGTAATTCTACGGCCCTCAAAGCGTCTTCAATTTTTTCATGGCGGCTTTGAACTGGAACGCCAGCAATCTCAAGCGGTAAACTAACGTTGTCATAACAACTTTCATTCGCCTGAACGAAAAAACTTTGGAAAATAAAGCTCATAGTAGCAGACCGAAACCTATCAACCTCTTTTTGTTTAAGCGCTAGGATATTGCGACCATCAATCACTACTTCGCCAAGTTCTGGTCTATCAAGACCGCTCATAGCGTGCATCAATGTGGACTTTCCGCTTCCCGATTTACCGATGATAGCCACGCTCGCACCATCCGGTACTACAAAACTTATATCATTTAGTGCAACAAACTTGTTGTCTTTTTTACCATAGGTCTTGGTAACTCTTTTTACTTCAATCACACTTACTTCCTATCTAACGCTTTCAATGAATCCAACTTAATCATTATAACCGATAAACTATTTAACCTGGAACTTGGCATCGACTATTAGCGATGTCGTCTACCGCGTTTATCGAATTTACGTTTAATGTGTGGTCTACGAATGCGCCGACCGAAGCGTCGTTTTTCTCCGCCAGAACGCTCGGCGATTTTTTGCATTGTCCCCTCACCTAAATGTGTATCTAATCGTGCCAGGTCGGTTAATTTACGCTTTTGGTCTGGGCTCATTTGCTCAAGCGATATCACGCCACCGTATATAGACTTAACGTCTTGTTGCAGATCTCGGAGAGATATTGACGGCAAGCGCCTAGAATAGTGTTGATTTAGGCTGCGACGTTCGCGTTCCAGCCGTTCGTAGGCCCATTTGGCAAATGACTCAACGAATAATTTCTGGTTTTCCTTGGTGTTATCGTAAATTGGCGTACTGTCACCTTCGATCACCTGCCCACCAAACCTGACAAGTTGCTTTTCGGCTAGGCCACCCATCTTAGGGTCATAGTAAACTTTTCCACGTCGTGGTGCGAACAGATCAGGCGATAACTCAAGTAACCAATCGGTATCAACCGCGGTAATGCCCTGCACTAAATGCAAAGTTTCAAGATCGCCCTTGTAAGTCGGAATCTGCAGATCAAACGGTGTGCCAGTAAAAATATGCGGATAACGAACAACCGTGCTACTTGATAATTCACGCCGTTTTCTGGTTATTAAATGTTCGGCTTCGCCTTTACTATTAACAATCCACAGCTGATGGGTCTGCCCAGCAACGATACTGCGCATCAAGGCAACTTGTTCATCCTGAGTTATTGGAGTTAGTGGTTGTTCGCCAAGACCTAAATCACTATTTAACCGCTCCATTACTTCCTGAGCCTTAATTACGTTCTTGCTAATAATTCCTAGATCTTCGTAGTCGTCTGGCAAAATGTCGGGTAATGCTAGTAGTATGTCGTACTGCGCGAGCAAGTCAGATTTAGTTTGTTTAGTGTATTTACGCCACCCGGTGTAGCGCGTACCTCCCTTTATGATTCCGCCCACTTCTTGAATTCCAATAATGGCCGCTAGTTTCACCTGGATAGTTTTGTCATATTTTTCAGATTCAACTAACATCCTAGCGTAGCTAGATTCAACCGGAAATTGCTCCATTTGCCGGCCTATCGACGTTACGTCGCCCGTTTTAGTCAGAGCGCCAAGTGAAACCAAGGTTCGCTTAGCCTGAACAATCGCCTTGTGGCTTGGGTCGTGATAAAAATCCAAGATTTCGATATCAATTCCAACATTTGCGAGTCTGAGTGCTAGCCTGTCGATATGTTTACGAAGTATTTCGGGCGTGCCGTATTCAGGTCTATCCTCAAAATCAAGACACGGCAAAACATCGTACTGAGCTAGCACATACTCACCAGGTTTTGTGCGTCCAGCCCGTCCCGCTCGCTGCAAACAGTCAGCT
>DAOMNR010000039.1:0-6141 GCA_035443865.1 Candidatus Saccharimonadota bacterium
GATATTTATCAGGGGTGTAATGGTACGGAAACTAATGCGCTCTGTGGGTCCAAGGGAGACGACGCAAATAAGTTTATTAAAACTTTGGTTGATACACTACTGTTCATACTAGGTGCAATATCGGTGCTGGTTATTATTATCGCTGGCATAATGTACGCTACATCTGGTGGTGAAGCGGCTAACATAAAACGCGCCAAGGACATGTTAATGTATGCCATTATTGGGCTAGTCGTGGCTCTGCTGGCATATGCGATTGTTAATTTCGTGTTGACTCAGATAGGTAAATAGATGGGTAAAATATTGAATCTGCTATTAACAACTGGTGCGATATCTGTTATAAAAGAAGCAAGAACTAATGAAAGGAAACATGTAATGAAAAAATCGATTAAATTGGCGCTTGCGGGATTGATGCTAGTCCCTGTGCTTGCGTTTGGGTTAGTCGCTACTACCTCTCCAGCCGTGTCAGCAGAAGACCTGGGTGGAATTAGGGGTGCTATCGACAAGACAAAAAGCGACGAACAGCCAGCAACACTGTTTGGAGATGGCGGAGTATTTACTAACGTAATTAATATTGCCCTATTCATCATTGGTGCTCTAGCGGTATTGATGCTGATTATCGGTGGTATTCGCTATACCATATCCGGTGGTGATACAGCCGCAGTAACGGCAGCCAAGAATACGATTTTATACGCGATTATTGGTATTATCGTAGCGATCTTGGCCTACGCAATCGTTAACTTCGTCTTGGTTAACCTAGCATCTAGCTAGTAACTATTGATTGATATTAAGCCCGCCTATATCGGCGGGTTTTTTGTTGTCGATCGTAAATAAAATACGACCTCGTTATGAGGCCGTATTTATTATCCGTTAGTTTTTGTTTATTGAACCTGGATTTTCTTTGCTTGTTCTTGGCGAATCTTGTTGAAGCTGATCGTTAATACGCCGTCTTTTAAGACTGCTTCAACTTCGTCTTCTTTGACGCTAACAGGTAATGCTAGGGTGCGGTTAAATTCGCCCCAGTAACATTCCTGAATGTGCCAGTTGATCGCATCGGTGTCGTCACCGCTTGATAGTGTGCCGCTGATGGTCAAGATGCCGTCGCTGATGCTAACATCAAGCTCTTCTTTGTTGACGCCCGCAGTACGAGCTTTGACAACTAACTTGTCCTCAGTCTCGTAAACATCAACTGCTAATTGCCCTGGGAACTCTTCTTCGTTTTCGTCCCAAGTTTCTTCGGTGGCCACAACGGCTGTTGCACCAGAATTATCTGATGACATGTCGTCGTCGTTCAGAAAAGCTGCTGCCAGCTCATCCTCGATTAGTAAATCGTCATTTTGTTTCCGGGCCATGATATCCTCCACTTTCTCTAGGCTCTATTGACAAATAGTCCCTCACATTATAACTAACATATACAGTATAATCAACCATACAGACGGTCTAAACGTAAAAATCACAATGATAGATATACTTATGTCTTTTATAGCACCACACTACTGTTCTGGATGCGGTTTGGTGGGTGATGCACTGTGTGATAATTGTAAATATGACATCAGCGATGAGTTAAAAAGCACGTGTTTATTGTGCAAAAGACCCTGCGGGCCGGCGGGTGTCTGCAACCAGTGTTCTGATGTATTTGAGCGGGCATGGTGCGTTGGATACCGCAACGGAGTTTTGCAACGTTTAGTTGGATTATACAAATTCGAACGCATGCGATCAGCATATAAAGTTTTGGGTGATTTGATATTAGACCGACTCCCCGACTTGCCTTTTAATACGGTTTTAGTGCCAGTTCCGACTGTTTCTGGTCACATTCGTGAGCGGGGCTATGACCATATGAGATTGATTGCGAGATATATTGCGAGGCGACGGAAACTAAGTGTTTCGTATGCACTGTATCGTAAAACGCAGACCAAGCAGCGTCAAGCGACGGCCAAACAACGTGAAGTGCAAGCTAGGCGTGCGTTTGGCGTTAAGGGTAGCCTAGATGGCAATCAGACTTACCTGCTTCTCGATGATGTCGTGACGACCGGATCAACAATTAAATACGCCGCGAAAGCCCTACGTGCGGCTGGCGCCAAGCATATTTGGGTGGCCGTAATCGCCAGACAAACGCTTGACTGAATGAATACTTGGAATATACTGAGGATATTAAGTTAATTGCGATTTACGGTTCGGAGAGTGTGGACTATAATGAGTGACAATATGATGAAAGACGAATTTTCTAAACTATACAAGTATATGACCAAGCGGTTTGACGCAGTTGACGCAGCACTGTCTCTTAAGGCAGACCAGTCTACGGTCGATAGTTTACGTAATGCTGTCGATGGAATTTATGGTCGCTTAGACATAGTCGAGACAGAGCTAGTGGCGTTTCGATCTGAATCAAACCGGAATAATAAGAAGTATGATGATCACGAGCGTAGAATTGCACGATTAGAAAAGCGCACCATAGGTTCAGCCTAGCGCTATCGACTAACCACTTCGTATCTGTTATGATTATCAACGCACCGAGGAGAGGTGCCCGAGTGGTTTAAGGGAACGGTCTTGAAAACCGTCGTGTCAGCAATGGTACCGCGAGTTCGAATCTCGCCCTCTCCGCCAAATTAAATAACGACCAACGGGTCTTTATTTAATTTGGCGAAATGGCCGAGGTCCTAACTTGCGGGCGCTGAGAATCAGCGCAAAAGCGAGTTCGGTACAGTGAATAAGCGATATCTCGCCCTCTCTCTGACTTAAATGTCCGTACCCCCACCACTTGAACCTGGTACCAGAGTGGTTAATACGAAATTAATTATCGCATAAGCAAGTAGAGCAATTACTAAACCGACAATTGCGTACAAAATCGTATTCTTGGCGGCCGTAACGGCGGTTTGGTTGCCACCCGAGACAACATAACGTATTCCACCTATGATCAGCATCAGAACGCTAAGAGCGCCGACGATAAACAGTAAAATATTTGCTACTGTGTTAAAGATACCATCGACTCCAAACAAATTAGTTGGTTGGCCGTCGCCATGAGCTAGATCTACCCCGTTCCGCAGGCTAAAATCCACTGCGGCCGAAATAGGGGCTGTCATCACAGTAAAAAACGCCATGCCGAGCATGGCTACCATTCCATAAATGCCTTTTTGGGTAATTTTACTCACAAAACTCCTGACTATTACGCCATATAAATTAATTATAGCAAATATCAGGCAATTAATCTAGCCCCTACATCTGTAGGCAAACTAAAAACTCCTCTAAAGGAGTTTTTATTTGAAAGGTTCTGAATCTGCGTTGCAACGCTGACGAGCCTTCAATGGGGATGATTATAGCATAAATTACCTGAAAAATTCAACAACCTTACTATCTTTCGAGATGAATATCAATCGTTTAATAGATTTTATTATCTTGAACTGGTGTTCAACTTCTCTTCTAATTTTGGTTGCATGCATTTTTGATCTACCCGCGTAGATTATCACACTCCTTGATTGGTGAGAGGCTTGCTGTAACTGTCGTTGAACATTGAATTACCTTAGCGTATATAAATAAATATTTATATTATAGTTACTAGAAACCACATCTGTTATATGCTACAATTATGTAGTTCCAAACAGATAAGTACTAAGGTGGCGTCTTGCGTGAAATGCGAATTCGTTAACAGTTTGCTAGCAGAAAGTACTTTGATGTAGATAATTTTACCCTACGGAGGGGTACCCAAGTGGCTTAAGGGGACGGTTTGCTAAATCGTTAGTCTGGGGAAACCTGGAGCGGGAGTTCGAATCTCCCCTCCTCCGCCAAATTAAGAAATGACCTTTTTGGTCATTTTTTAATTTGCCTGGAAGGCGAGATACGAACTTACGCGGTTTGAAAAGCAATCTCCCGCGCTCATTCCCCTCATGCTATACTAAAATTATGCAACCCGACCACCAAAGTAACTACTGGCAGCACGACGAAAACGAGCCTAAAAAGCCCGAAGAGGTCGAGATGTACAAACCCGAGCCGTTTGATGAACCTGAACCGCAAGCACCTCAACCCGAGGCACAACCTGCTAATTCAAAGCCAGTCGATGATGAACCGGTTCATTGGCAAGCAAGTGAATATATCAATCAAGAAAAAAACGGGCTGTGGTTTACTATCTTTGGTGTGATTGTTATAGGGTTAATTGCTACGGATGTATTTTTGCTGCGATCTTATACCTTTTCAATATTAGTGGCTGTTATGGCGATTGCGGTGGTGATATATTCGCGTCGTCCACCTAGACAAATTAACTATACTCTTAGTGGTAGCCAAGGTTTATATGTAGGCGAAAAGCTATATCATTTCAATGAATTCAAAGCGTTTGGATTGATCAAAGACGGCGAAAATCACTCGATTATGTTACTACCTGTTAAACGATTTGCACCAGGCGTGTCGGTGTATTTCCCAGAGGAAGTTGGCGAAGAAGTTGTCGACATTTTGGGTGCACGGTTACCGATGGAAAAGTTGAAACTAGACGTTATTGATATCGTGGTACGTAAACTCAGACTGTAGGTCTGAGAGTTCACAGTTTTCAGTTCACAGTTTTCAAGTGATTCTGAGCGATAATTAATAAATGAAAATTGAGAATTATTTTGTGAATTGTGAATTTGTCTACCTTCCTCTCTCGTGCTACAATTACCCTTGTTCTCTGCGCCGAAAAGCGCGGTCGAAAGCACCTTCTAGTTACAAAATCGTAGTTGTATGGTGGTTTACCACGATATGACTGCGAATTTGTATTCACAACCTAGTAGTTGTGGACTCAAATTCGTGCACCCGTAGCTCAGCTGGATAGAGCGTCGGCTTGCGGAGCCGAAGGCCATAGGTTCAAATCCTGTCGGGTGTACCAAAATAAGATCCTCAGCGGACGCTGAGGTTTTTATTTTGGTATCGTCGTTATCATTTGAACACTATTGGCCTTCGCAGAAGGTCATAGGTGAGACCCGCAAGTCTGCGGGTCGCAAGGACACCATCTGTAAGCGAGCTATGCTCGTTATCGTGAGTTGCGGGGTGAGAAAGTCCTGTGGACTTTCGCAAGGCCGGAAGTGCGACGGCACTGAGGCGGGGTCGACCAATTTGTCACCAGACAAATATGGTGACGCGGAACGTGACCAAATCCTGTCGGGTACATGTTGTATTTTCTTGATAAAATGATATAATCATTTTAAATCTTTATCCCCAAACATACTTTGAAAGGGGGTGATGAAGATGGAAAAAGTTGCTAGCTATTTTGGTTACATTGCCCTTGTTGCAATGTCGGTTACCTTTCTTTGGATCATGCTTGACGATAAGAAATGGTCCCGACCAAGGGTAGTTGTGGGTTTCCTGTGTGGGGCATTTGCGCTTGGTTCGCTTGTGCTGGGTTCATACATTGGTCCTGCATTCCTTAGCTCGGATGCCGTGGTCTGGTTCACCTTGATCTCTGCTGTGCTGTTCATAGCGAGCCTGTTGATAATCGGTTACCACATGGGCGTATCTAAGGTAAACAAACAGAAGAGCGACAACACCAAGGAGGCTCTCAGTCATGAGAGGATCTCTGTGTAACCTATTTGTCCACGACATCCGTGTCGAGCAGAAAGCTCCACGTTGATGACGTGGGCTTTTTGCTTTTTTGCTATACTGTTACCAGATGAAAATACTGGGAATTGAAAGCAGTTGTGATGAAACGGCGGCGTCGATTGTTGAAGACGGACGTATTTTGCATAGTAATGTGGTTGTTTCGCAGATCGACATCCATGCTATTTATGGCGGTGTTGTACCAGAGGTAGCGGCGCGCAGTCACATCGAGGTCATTAACCCGGTAATTAACCAAGCGTTAACAGACGCCAAAATGACCTGGGATGATATTGATGCAATTGCCGTCACCTACGCACCAGGGTTAATTGGCTCGCTACTGGTCGGAACTTTGGCCGCTCGGACGTTGGCGGTGTTAAAGAATAAACCACTGTTCCTTATTCATCACGTTGAGGCGCATGTTTATGCGAACTTTCTGACAGAAATAGGGGTTGGGGATTCGGAAATAGGAAATGGGAGTAAGGGGTTACAGTTTTCAACCCCTCTTCCCAGTTCCCAACCCCTATTCCCAATGCTGGCGCTAATCGTTAGCGGGGGCCATTCACAACTGGTACTATTTCGCGATCACGG
>DAOMNR010000040.1:0-5110 GCA_035443865.1 Candidatus Saccharimonadota bacterium
TTCATACAATACTTATGTTCGCTTGCTAGCTAAACACAAAGCTAAACTTTACACAATGTAGTGTGTTTTGTAAACGTCAGAAAGTAATTTTCAATTTTCAGTTCACAAATTCACAATTAATTCACAGTTTTCAGTTCACAAAGTTTAATCCGGTGTTACTAATTGAAAATTGAGAACTGGAAATTAATTTGTAAATTGAAAATTGAAACCTGAAAACTACCTATATCACCTAAGCGTCCATTGGTTACCACCGAGGGCGCGGATTGTGCCGTCTATTTCCATCATCGTAAGGGCCTGTGAGAATTCACTGGCGGGCGCACCGGATTTAGCTTGTAACACTTCTCCTGACCTAACTCCAGACTGAAGTAAGTTAATAATTTTGGACTCTAGTGGGTTATTGCCAAGTGCTAATATCGTTTGGGGGTCCAGTAATTTGGGCGCAATTATTTCTAGCACATCACCAGAACTGGTAATTGGAATAGCGCCTTGTTTGATTAAGCTATTACATCCGGCCGATAGTGGACTAGTAATATTACCGGGTACAACAAACACTTCTTTCCCCTGTTCAAGTGCGTGCGCGGCAGTCGATAGTGTACCGCTACGGGCTGCTGCCTCGGTTATAATAATGGCATCAGCCAGTCCGCTGACGATTCGGTTGCGCTCCAAGAACCGGAAATCCCGGGCTGGTACATCAGGTTCATATTCGCTAATTATGGCACCACCGCCATTCACGACATCTCTCGCTAGTTGCAGGTGTGACGCTGGATATATATAATCCAGGCCGTTTGCGAGGACTGCTAGTGTTATACCACTTACACGTAGGGCTGCACGGTGCGCAATACTGTCAACACCCAGTGCTAGGCCGCTAAGAATAACTACCCCTTTGGACGCCAACTCTCTGGCAAATCGTTCGGTTACTTCGCGGCCATAGGCAGTTGGTCGTCTAGTTCCAACGATCGCCACCGTAGGTGTCCGTTCAGGCGGAAGTTTACCCATAAAATACAATCTTTTTGGCGGAACGGCAATAGTACTAATAATCTGGGTAAAATTATTGTCCTGGGGTAAGATTGTGTTGATTTTCACGACTTTTATGTCCAAAAGTATTGACTATATGTCAAATACGTGCTACTATGGGCAACGATTGGTTACATTGCGAGATTAACCAAACGTACCTTATACCCCCTATTCTAACTTATGTTAGATTACATGCAATGTGTTTTTAAGGTAACTACCCTCCACCTTTAAGACATTTTTAAACATTGCATGTATACTAACCCCTTTAACCAGCGAACATCTGCGTATCTAATGAACGAGATCGTTACGCTTGCCCCCGCGGTGGGTTAAAGGGTAAAACGGCGCCAGGTGATGCCCACCCTTACCTGGCGCTTTTTTATTTGTCTTAGAAATAAAACTGCCCACCATATTGCTATGGTGGGACTTATGTTTGACTAGACGGACACTGCGGCTATATGCGCGAACCTTTTAGTGAAGTCTTTGGTTCGTGCGGACATGTCGTTTTCATCTCCAAAGGAGTCAAGAAGGCCTGTGACGGCAATGATTGTATCGATACTCCAGTCTATAGCTGTATCAAAATCAGCTGCTTTGATTGTCCTGATGAAGACACCTACGTTGCGATACATTACTACATCAGGGTCAGTGATGGCAAGCTGGTATGTTCCTAGGTCCATTCTTTCGGGGTCATCTATGGCGTGATTGTTTCTCCAAACTCCCCAGTCGATGTCTTCACATATATAAATAGTGCGACCAAAAATAGACCCCACTTCCCATATGTGCTGACTAGGACAGGCGGACCCACCGGTTTCGCTGACACTGTCCCTGAAGCTGCCGTCGATGTAGTATCCGAAGTCTAATACGTTCACTTCTGGGTTATTGTGACGGTATGCGATCAATCGCTCAACCGCCTGGTCATAGGCTTTGCTGAACTTTGTTAGTTCAGTAGAGCGAACACTCTTTAGACGTGAGGTTGTCATTTTATTGCCTTTCTTGAAGGTCGTCTGTCAAACTACTTTTTAGGAGTCGGACAGAAGAGGAATGAACAATTACCTAATCTGATTGAACGACTCAACCAAAACTGGTGTTATTATGGCAAGTTATTGCTGGTTTGCAAGCATAAGTAGCTTAGATTTTGTGACTAGTTGTAGTCAGATTACCAGCCACAAACTGCTCGATTAGACGTATGCTGTACGGAATTATGTCATCACGCATCTTTTTTGATTCAATACTCGTAAACTTAGATAGTACAAAGTCGGCGTCGTCCACCAAATCACGCTTTTCGCTCCATATCCCGATTCGCATACGGGTATAATCCGGTCCGATGTGTGAATTAAGACTTTTGATACCGTTATTACCAGCATCACTACCCTTTTTACGGACACGAACAGTACCAAACGGTAACGCCAGATCGTCATGTAGCACCATGAGGTCGTCCTTGGCGTCTAGTTTGTAGAAATCAACTACTGCACGGGCCGACATGCCAGAGTCATTATAGAACGTCGTGGGCTTTACTAACAGGGTTTTAGTACCCTCTATACTAACTTCTGCGATATGTGCTTGTAATTTAGTTTTAGTGACCCATTTGGCGTTTAGTTGGTCCACTAAAGTATTCAAAACCATAAATCCCGTATTGTGACGGGTTTTTTCGTAATGTGGTTCGGGATTACCTTGGGCAAAGATTACTTTCATACTGTAAACCATTGTATCGCATTGTAATACTATGATAAATATGCTATAATATATACACTTTTCTTATTTATTGAATGAAAGAGGTCTGAAAATGAGAAAGTTTACATTGGTTGGCGCAAGGTCTATGGTTTTTGTCTTCGTGACCATGTACCTTGTAGGGTTTTGGCTGGTTTGGAACTTTGTTCCCTGGGGTGAGTGGTGGCTTTTCGCTCTCGACCTGATTGGCATTTTTGTTGCGATCTATGTGTCGCGCAGAATGGTCCAAGAGGGTTGGGTTAAGAGCAGTCGTCTGGCTCCCCCGGGTACAGCCATTATTCTATCTATCGGAGTTGTGCTGGCCATGTTCCATGGGTTTGCCGCTCTAACCGGGTCAATGTCACGTTCGTTGTCATTGGCGCCAATCGTCGCCATCGTCGCCATCGCTATCGTTTACGTGTTGATGGAGTGGAAACAGCCGAAACATCAGGCCAAGCCACAACAATCTGAGAAATAAAATTCTCAATCAAACTCCTGGAGATCCCAGGTCCCGTCGCTTACAAGCGACGGGTTATTTTTTTGAATTATTATCTTTTTCGGCTTTTTCTAACTTGGACTTCTTGGTAATTGGGTCCTTACCTGCGGCAACGCGTTCTTTGTTGGCTTTGATTTGTTTTTCGTCGCGGAAGCTGAATTTGATTGGGGTGCCAGCGAAGTTATTTCACGTAGTTGTCGTTCTAGATAGCGCTTGTAACTCCAGTGTACGAATTTTAGGTGACTGCCGTAGATTACAAACCATGGTGGTGAATTGTCGGTTTGAACCATATAACGAAGTTTTGGATGAGTGTTTTTGAGTCCGGCCGGTGGGTGCTTTTGAACACTTTTTTGCAACAGGTCGTTTAGGACGCGGGTTTTGGTTTGCTGTTTGCGTCGAGCGTCAATATCTAGCGCTAGATCAAATAATTTCGTGACGTTTTGACCAGTTACGCTACTGGTAAAGATTAGTGGTGCCCAAGGCGTAAATTTAAAGGTTCGGACTATCCCGGGCACTAACGAGTCGTGGGTAAATGAATCTTTGTCTTCGACGCTGTCCCATTTGGTCACAACGATCACCATCCCCTTGCCTGCATCGTCAATGATGCCAGCTAGGCGCTGATCAAGTCCTGTGTTCAGTTCATTTACGTCCATTAATAGGAAGCATACGTCAGATTCTTCGATGGCCTGCAGGGTCCTCAGGACACTGAATTTCTCGATTCCTACCTCTTGTTTACCGGGTTTACGCATACCAGGAGTATCGAGGATTTCAATATTACGCGCACCGTACCTGACTGAAACTCGGTTAACGTCGCGGGTTGTGCCGGCAAGATCTGCCACAATCGCCTGCTGTTTACCGGCTAGGGCGTTAAACAGGTTACTTTTGCCAACATTTGGTCGTCCGATTAATGAAATACGCACTACATCATCGGCTTCGTCTTCGTGGGTAGCTGGAATTAGTCGGACGATATTATCAAGGACCTCTGTTATGCCGACGTTGTGTTCAGCGCTGGTACGAATAATATCTTTGATGCCTAGGCGACGGAATTCATCGCTAGGTAGATTATCTGCTAAATCGACCTTGTTGGCCAGCAAGATAACTGGTTTTTTGCTACGAAGGGCTTTTTTGGCGACAGTTCGGTCTTGGTCGCTAACATATTGGGTGCTGTCGACAACGACCAAGATTACATCAGCGACTTCAGCCGCCTCTGTTATTTGATCTTGAATTGAAGCTTCGAACTCGTCGTTTGGGTCTTTTAAACCAGCTGTATCGACTAGCCAAAAATTGTGGTATTTGTATTCGACTCGACCCAGTACGTTATCACGAGTGGTGCCGGCTTCACGGGCTACGATTGCCTGCTGTGAACGCACGAGACGATTAAAAAGCGAACTCTTGCCGACGTTCGCTTGACCAATGATCGCAACCGTAGGTAGTTTCGATGCCATAATTAGGGGTAATTATAACAGGGATAAGGTCATTTTGCGAGCGTAAGCGGAATATACTTGCAATTTCTGTAATAAATAGTATTATGTTGTCTAGTTGTTCTACTATGAAAGGAAGCAACATGGGATCGTCGAAAGACGTGTCGAGTCAGACCGCAGAGTTGGATAGGGTTTCTACGAGAGATGTTCGTTCCGAAGGACCAAGCATAATCACGGAAATTACCGTAGTCAGCGACAAAGGAGTCGAATACAGGTTCGAAATCAAGAAGAATTTCTTGGGCGAGAACGCCCCGGCGTTCGTCCTGAAGGAAATCAATCCAGTTCGAGACGCCGATGTCATCAACGAGATGCAGTTCACGAAGTTCTGGGTGCTCGGCGGAGAATTGGCTGTTGGTGGGACGTTTGCTCTCAAACAGGCAGCGAATAGTCAATACGTCCTAAAAGAGCGCATCAT
>DAOMNR010000040.1:5150-5961 GCA_035443865.1 Candidatus Saccharimonadota bacterium
CGCACCACAAACCGCCCCTGCTTAGGCGTTGAGTAAGACTCCGCCCTTGCCGGGGCGGAGTTTTTCTTTATACTCTTTATGATATATTGATTATTTCGAATTTACCGGACTTTATATCACCCAGCGCATAATTACCGAAGTTTGTTCGATGCAGCTTAGTAACCGTGTAGCCTAGTGATCCGAAGGTTCGACGAATTTGCCGGTTTCTACCCTCGCGCATGGTGACTATCCAACTTTTGCGGTCTGTTTCGTTCATTCGCTCTAGCTGAAACTGACTGACGCCGTCTTCGAGTGTGACACCGTAATCCGATATCATCTGTTGGTGTAGCGGTTCAAGGTTTCGGTCTAGGCGCACATTGTATAGTTTGGTCTTGGCGAAACTAGGGTGTGTCATCTGATACGCAAAGTCACCGTCGTTTGTTAATAGAATAATCCCACTACTACTAAGGTCTAGTCTGCCTACTGGCTTGAGATTGTGGTATTTAGGCGGAATAATGTCATATATTGTTGGGTTTTCGCCTTGTTGACGGCGTGAACAAACGTAACCGACAGGTTTATGGAATGCCAAATAGACAAGCTCGGTCGTGGTCGAAACGTCCTTACCACCTGCGATTACTTTGTCACCAGGGTTAAATCTTGATCCAAGTTGAGCTTTTTCGCCATTTACTAACACCCTACCGTCTGCGATCATATTGTCAGCCTCACGACGCGAAACGCCCAGCTGTAAAGCCAGGTGTTTGTTGAGCCTAATCGAAGCCTCGTCGTTATTCATTTCTCTAGTATAACAGATACGGGGAGGATATAATTGTCA
>DAOMNR010000041.1:0-5565 GCA_035443865.1 Candidatus Saccharimonadota bacterium
ACCAGGATCCGTAGCACAAAAGCCATCGGTGATGATGCTGAAACGGAAGCTGCTCGTTATTTGATGCGGCAGGGTCACAAAATTATTGATCGCAATTGGCGAACCAAATTTTGCGAGATTGATATTGTTTCAAAACTAGGTGACGTTATTTATTTCACAGAAGTAAAGTATCGCAAAAAGCCCGACCAGGGCGGCGGATTAGCAGCTATTACTACTAAAAAGCTTCGCCAAATGAAGTTTGCGGCTGAGTATTATGCTGCGATTAATCAATCAATTGATACAAAATTGCGTCTTGCGGCTATCAGCCTAACCGGCGTTCAACCTACGGTCGAAGTTTTTTTAGAGATCAAGTAGAGCTTTAACTACAGCAGGCTGATCGCGCTCAATTAGGGATACCCGCCCTTCGATTTCTTTGATACCGAGCGCTATTACGCGTTTTAATGACGGCATGTCCTTTATTGGATTAAAGAATTGTTTAAATTCTTCAAGGTGTTGACGAGACGACAGGGCGTTTCCTGCATAACGCGGGAATGAATCGTAACTTTTGTCGCCTTCAAATGTCTTACTTATCCAGCCCCAGTTTTGTTGGAGCCACCGCCAGGTTTGATTGCGGCTTTCACGACCTCTAATTAGGTACACGAACCAGCGCGCGACGTCTTGTGGCCGAACAATCTCAGGATCCATCATGGACTCTAGCAGTCTGTCGATTTGATCGGGTAGTCTAGTGCTAGTTATACCAATAGCTATATCTTCTAAAATGTCGGCTGACTGAGTCTTTTTATAAAGTGACAGTAGTCTGTCGACGTCATTTTTGTCTCCATGCCGAGTAATACTACTAAGAATCAATGGTCTTAGGTCAGGATCGATATTAGTTAGATCAGTTGTTTCATATATTTTACGAGCTGTCTTAATTGCATTATCGTTTTCGCTGTAAATAATCCCACCAACGACGATGCCACGCAACTTACTGTCTGCTTCGGTTTCGTTTGGTTGCTTCGTCCAACCCAGTCGTTTGTACTGCTTTAAGGAAATATTACCTGTAAATTCGCGTAGTTTAGTTTCAGCCCGTAGGTCCATCTCAACGAACTTTCGTAATTCGCGTAGGGCGAGTGAAAGAACGGTCCAAACAGGCTCACTAGTTTCGTCTTTGTATAACTTGATTAGCGGTATTAAATCAGCTGTGGCTATTTTGTTTCCCTGGGCTAGTAATGTTGCTTCGTGTAAGATTTGCAGACGATCGATTGGCGCAAGGTTACCGTCATTTAGGCTTAATATAACCTGTTGAAATAGTTTTGGGCCATAGTGAGTAATGAAGTGGGCGCTATCACCTATATTAAACTTCAGATATCTACCGCTATAATCCAAAGCGGACGATTGTTCGGATAGTAGTTTAGGTAGGTCAGGGTCAGTGGCACCGAGCGGTATTGGCCAAATTTGATTAGATTTTGCGTGTGCTCCAACAAAAAACTGGCTTTGCGACAACTGTAGTTTATTATCGCTACTAATTTCAGCGTCTAGTACCGGAAAACCAGGTTGAGATATCCAAGTTTGCATTAATTTATTGATGTCTTTGCCGCTAGAGCCTGACAGGGCAGACCATAGGTCGTCTCCGTCAGTATTTTGGTAAGCAAATTTGGCGAAGTAACTTTTAAGCCCATCTTGGAATGCTTTTTCACCGACATAGACCTGTAACATTCTAAGTAATCGTCCACCTTTGGCGTAAACAATGTAAGGATCAAAAATACTACTAATCTCGTCGGGGTGATTAACTTCAACCTGGACCGGTTGCACGCCGTCAAGACTATCGCGTCTTAGAGCGGCGATTCCTTCGTTGGTCGAAAACTCTAACCACATATCCCAGTCGGGGTAAAGCTTGTCGATCGCTAAATATTCCATCATGTTGGCAAAGCTCTCATTTAGCCATAAATTGTCCCACCATTTCATTGTGACTAAGTTACCAAACCATTGATGCGCTAGCTCGTGTGCGATGACAGTGGCGACCATTTGTTTGCTTGAAATACTAGTAGATTTTGGGTCAACCAGAAGCGCTACTTCTCGATAAGTTACTAGCCCCCAATTTTCCATAGCACCCGATGAAAAGTCAGGCAGTGCCACATGATCACTTTTTGGCAATGGGTACGGTGTGTCGAAATAATCTTCGTAAAACTCAATTAACTTAACTGCTGTATCAAGCGCGAAATCCAGGTTGTTAGATTTTTGCGCTGGTGTTGCCCAGACGTTTACTTCTATATCGTTTTTAGTTCTTGCAGTGACTTTATGGAGTTCACCAACCACCCAGGCGAGTAAGTAAGTGCTCATTTTAGGAGTGGTATCGAAAGTAGTTACTAAATTGCCATCCTCAACATTTTGCTGTTTGATTGGCATGTTGCCAAGTACAACCACGTCGGGTTCGGTCGTTAGTGTGACGTTGAACGTTGCCTTAGCAGACGGCTCATCGACACACGGAAAGACCTCGTGGGCGTGATTGCTTTCGAATTGAGTCGCAATTAATTCTTTTTTGACACCGTTATGCTCAAAATAACACGGATAGACGCCGTGCATTCCATCAGTTATTTTGCCCGAAAATTTAACCACAACTATATGTTTACCTGCGCTTAAATCTGGGTGAGTAATAATTAACTCGTCGAATTTATTGAACTTAAAGTCTGCATTTTTGCCATCAAGCGTGACGGATTTGATATCGAGTTCTTTGGAATGTAGGCTAATTTGTGATTTACCTTGGTTCAAGGTGCCCTTTATAGTAACAAGTCCATCAAATGTCCGCTTCGTCCGGTTAAGTCTGAGTGAAAGGTCGTAGTGCTCAGGAATGAAGTATTCTAAAAGTCTAGTAATTGTTTGCATACGTACTATTGTAGCAGAGGTGTTAATAAGAAGCATTTATCCAAAAGTTTGGCGGTCGTGCATAATGAATGTGTGGCAAATAATTTTCGACTACGTCGCTCAATCTTTGGTGTTATATTTTTGACGATTATTTTAATAATAGTCGTCATTAACGAACCTGCTCCTATTGATAATCAGCCCGCGTCAGCACCCAAAAGCGAAACATCAGAAACCAAAGGTTCCAGATTAGCATCTGAAGTGCTCGATAGTTTAAAAATTAAAGGTCGTGCGCCCAAAACAGATTACTCGCGTCAGCAATTTGGTGACGGGTGGAAAGAAATTAACGGCTGTGACATTCGAAATATTATTTTGCACCGTGACATGCCCGGTTCCGTCGTTGACGATAGCTGCAACGTTACATCGGGAGTGTTACATGACCCATATACCGGCAAAGTAATCCAGTTTAAAAGAGGTAGTACCACTAGCTCTGAGGTTCAGATTGACCACGTTGTCGCCTTGTCTGATGCATGGCAAAAAGGTGCACAGAATTTATCTGCTGATCTGCGCGTTCAGCTCGCTAATGACCCATTAGAGTTGCTGGCGGTTGATGGTCAAGCCAACCAGCAGAAAAGCGATGGCGACGCCGCTACGTGGTTACCCTCAAATAAAGCGTTTAGGTGTGAATATGTAGCCAGGCAGGTTGCGGTTAAGTCTAAATATGATCTGTGGGTTAGTAGGGCAGAGTACGATGCTATTCACAAAATATTAACAGATTGCCCTGATCAGACCGTGCCAAAACTTGATTAATTAACACGAGGAGAGTATAGTTTAACTTAGTACATTGCAATTCGTCGGCCGGCAGGTCGACTTTTTTAAATCCTAGACGAAAGGAAACAATTTATGGAAGAAATTAATATTAAACAACTGACTTTGGCGGTCCGAACAATCGCTGAGGAAAAAAACTTACCTGAAGAAACAGTACTTTCTGTCATCGAACAGGCTATTGCCGCCGCTTGGCGACGTGATAATGGCGAACGTGATCAAGAAGTACGCAGTGAATTAAACGTCAACGACGGTACAGCCAATGTTTTTGTGTCGCGAGAAGTTGTCGAAACTGTTGGCAGTGAAGCGCTTGAGATTAGTTTGACAGATGCAAAAAAAGTCAAAAAAGATGCTGTTATTGGCGATGTGATCGAAGAAAAACACGAAGTAACTAGCTTTGGACGTGTGGCAGCTCAAACAGCCAAACAGGTTGTCTTGCAGCGCCTACGTGAAGCTGAGCGAGAAGTAGTCCTAGAGGAATACGAGGACAAAATTGGTACCGTTGTTAACGGTATGGTTCAGCGAGTAGAGCCGCGCGTTATTCGAGTTGAACTTGGCAAAGCAACAGGTATTATTCCTCAGAGCGAACAAATCCAGGGTGAGTTCTATAACGTCGGTAGTCGCATCAAGGTTTACATCAAGGATATCGAGCGTGACAACCGTGGTCCGCAACTAATTCTTAGTCGCGGCAACGAACAGTTTGTCGAATATCTATTCCGCCAAGAGGTTCCAGAACTAGAGACTGGCGCAGTTGAAATAAAGGCGATTGCTCGTGAAGCTGGTCGACGTACTAAACTTGCCGTTGCGAGCACTGTTCCTGGGGTTGACCCAGTCGGTACGTTTGTTGGTGGGCACGGCACGCGCGTTCAGGCAGTCATGAACGAAATTGGCGATCAGGAAAAAATAGATATCGTTACATTTGATGATAACAACGAACAGTTTATAAAAAATGCGCTTAGTCCGGCCGAAGTTAGTAAAGTTGAGATTGACGAAGCTGAAAAACGCGCTAAGGTTTTTGTTAACGAAGATCAGCAATCAATTGCAATTGGTCGGGCAGGTCAAAACGTACGTTTAGCTAGTCGTCTGACGGGATATGAACTTGATATTGAGCAGGCCGCCACAAAGCCTGCACCCGCTCCAAAAAAGAATATTGAAGACAGCTTGCTTGACGCCGTTCAAGAATCTACTAGTGACGACGAATAGCCAATAGCCAATAGCCAATAGCCAATAGCCAACCATGGGTGTATAATGTAATTACAAACTAAACGGGAGAAGAGAGTATGAAAGCACTCAACGTCACGTCATTAGTACTAGTAATTATAGGGGGACTAAACTGGGGATTGGTCGGTGCATTCGACTATAACCTGGTGGACAACATCTTTGGCATGGACAGTGCCTTAGCCCGTGTTGTTTATGTCCTTGTTGGATTGGCAGCAGTATATCTGTTGGTTGACCGACTGGGAAGGTTAGCAAAAGCTAAAGAAGCCTAATCTGGGATACAATTAATTAGCACTCGCTTGACGCGAGTGCTAATTTTGTTATAATTAACTGTATAAATGGATTTTTGAATTAACTATCAATATCCGTATTAAAAGGAGGGATGTAAAACAAGTATTTTGTAAAAATCGATAGAGCCTATGGTTTTTAAGCAAAATTACGACAATTTACATATATAATAATATTATGGCAGACGACTTTGCAGAATTCGTTTCACACTTGTCCGACAATGCTCGGACTAGCTTGCATCACGCTAACATAATTGCCCAAGGCTACAACAGCCCTTATATTGGTACCGAACATTTATTGCTTGGGGTGTTAGCGCAAGGATCTTCGGTTGGGGCCAAACTGCTGGCTGATGCCGGTGTCACACTTGACCGCGCCCAGGTTGCGCTTAAACTTGCC
>DAOMNR010000042.1:0-4595 GCA_035443865.1 Candidatus Saccharimonadota bacterium
GGCGGTGACAAAATGGCTGGTATAGTAGCACGAATGCGAAAAATCCAGCCGATCTTGGTTGTCATTTCGCTAGTTGTAGGGTTAATTGCGGCGGCTATAACTTACTTCATTTATCAACCGATAATAGAACAGTTTAAATTATATGCAGACATTCTACCGAGCTATATGATAGAAGTTTTACCGGTAGAGTCATGGTGGGTTTTGCCAATTGCTGCTGCATTGTTCTGGTATCTGATTGTATCTTTTGCGACGTATTGGTTGCTCAAACTAATCATTTACCTGCGCAAAATTTACAGCAAATCCAATCCAAATTAATCCCCCACCTCATCCCCCATCAGCAACGACGACTGATGGGGTATTTAATTATAAACGACATAGAAAATGCCCCTCCAAGGCATTTCCGTTTTAGGGAGCCTGAGGGGCGCGGTTACTCCTTTTCGCCGATGCCATGAAGGTTCCGGTTAAGGATGTCGCCGAGTTTGACGATGATTCCGTACGTGATAAAGCGCAGGGGACCCTTACACCACCACTGCAGTTGTTTCGAGCTGTTGTCGAAGCCAACTTTCCCAATTGGGTGCTTGATGACGCTGAGCCCCTTGGAGCGAACCAGCTTTTGAACGGCAGACAGGTGCAGGAATGGATTTGCGACGACAATTACTCCGTCAATTCCTATGCCCTTATCTTTTACGAAGTTGATGGCTGCGTTCACGACGTCTTCGCTGTCTAGATAGCGCTTTTTACCCTTTTGGGTGGCGAAGCTTTCGTCTACCACCAGGTTAACGTACGAGCCGTATCCATACGTTTCAAGTTGTAGTGAAATTTCCCACTGCGACACAACGATCAGATTATGCCACTCCTTGTCGTCAATCACACCTACTAACTCTCGTCCGAGTTTACGGTTGACTGGGTTGGGCTCGTTTTCTTTGCGTCGTTTGCCATAAGACAATCCAATGACCAAAGTTGCCATAAGTATTCCGTTCTATCGATGTACGTTATTCGGTTGAGTAACTCTTATATTATACCATTTTGTATGATACTACGCAACTAAATGGGTTATAAAGTAGCCTTAGCGTATAATTTCAGCGTTGTCTTGGCATTCGGCTCGATATCAAGGTGTTTCAGTGCCTCATCGGCTGTTGCCCAGATATAAGATTGGGCCTCGTCATTTAGTTTAACTCTGTCTGAATTGACTCTCACTATATTATCGACGAATATGTGGTTTATACCTCGCTTGTAATAGCCCGAATTCTTAATTTGATCGAAAGTGGCCAAGTGTCGGCCAATCTTGCCACTTAGGCCGGTTTCTTCGTGAACTTCGCGCAGTAGTGCGTCGCGTAAAGTTTCGTTACGGCGAACTTTACCGCCAACAATCGAGTAGCGATTACCCCATTTATGAGTTTTTACTAGCAAAACCTCTGTTTGGTCTAAAGCTTCGCGTTCGATAATCGCACCAGCCGCAACCACCGAACCTGGTACTATCAGATCTTGCCATAACTTGTGTATGGTCTTTTCGTTTTGACGAACTTTGGGCGAGGGAAGTTTGTTATTCGTAACGATGTAGTCAACTAGATTTTCAGCCGACCAGACCGAATTTTGATGGATGTAGGCGGGGTGATCGTCGAGTGAATCGCTGAAAAAGCAACGAGTGTTGGTCAGTTGAGCGATAGCCAATTCGTATGAGGCACTTTTGCCAATATAGCCGTCTGGATTTACGAAATAACTAAAACCGTCGTTACCCAGCTGTTTGATTTGGTGTAGATACAATAATTCAACCAATCTGGGGTCTTGTCCTACTTCGTCCTCGAACAGAGCAAAACCGTCAGTTGAGGTAGTTAATTCTGAAGCTTTTGGCGCTAGGACAGTAATACCGGCCTCAGTGAACAATTTATGGACACGTTGAATTTCACTAAAGTGTTTTCCAAAACTCCCATGTATCACACAACTGAAGCCAGTTTGCATGTGTTAATAATAAAATAAATAGTGATTGATATCAAATACTCGTCTCAGTGAATATTCGCACACTCTTGGTCTGCTATAATGGCACTATGTTAAAAGATGCATTTACGATTCAGGAATTGATGTTAGACGTTGATGATGGTTACACAATTTATGTTCAGGATTGGGGTAACAAAGATGCCGAAACACCAACTATCTTCTTGCACGGTGGCCCTGGTAGTCAAGTAAAGGAAAAACACAAAGCCGCATTTGATCCGACAATTCAGCGTGTTATCTTCTTTGACCAAAGAGGATGTGGCCAAAGCACGCCAGCTGGGTCGCTTGAGAACAATACAACCGATAAACTTGTATCTGATATCTCAAAGATTGCAGATGAACTGAATATCAGTAAGTTTAATATTCATGGTTCTTCGTGGGGGTCAACACTGGCACTCGCCTATGCGATTGCTCACCCGGAACGTGTGGCGGCACTTGTTATTGGCGGCGTGTTTACTGGTTCAAAGGCAGAGTCTGATTGGATTGACAAAGGACTCTTCAAAACTTTTTATCCTGATACGTGGCAGGCTTATCTTGACCGAACGCCCAAAGAGCACCAGAGCAATCCAAGTGCCTTTCATTTCGATAAGGTTATAAATGGAACTATCGAAGAACAGAAGATTTCTGGATATGCATACGAATGTTTAGAGGCTGGCGTGATCAAACTTGATGATCGATTTACGCCAGATGATTTTGCTGAATATGACCCAGCAGCTATTCGTATCGAGGTTCACTACCTTACTAATGGATGTTTTATGCCTGACCGCTACATTCTTGATAATACTGACAAACTCACCATGCCTATTTATATTGTTCAAGGTCGCTATGATATGGTTTGCCCACCAGCGACTGCGTATGAGCTCCATAATAGACTAGCCAACAGCAAATTGTATTGGACGCTCAGTGGACATCACGTTGAGCATGAAGGTCAGAATATCTTTAAGTCGATTTTTGCGGGACTATAGGTTTATTTCTCTGTCAGCTTATTTTAACTAACTGTTGATTGTACTCAGTTTGGGTGAGTCTTTATTGGACTATAAGATTGTAAGTTCTAGACTAAAGTGTTATAATAGCGCTCTATACTATCCGAATTATGAAATTATATGCTTTAAGGATTTTTTTATTTCTTTGTGGTATCGTGGTAGAATAATAGGTAATTAATAAGAATCAAGACGTTAATGAAGACTATTACTTTTGATGACACATCTAAACATATAATCCTGCAGATATTTGGTAAAGATATCGATGACCAGGGTTACATTATCGATATCATGACTAACGAGCGAGTACTAAGCCCTGAGGGTGAGGAAGTTTTGGCACAAGACTTTGCTGGTATAAAAAAAGGTTCGGAGATATTTATCACCAAAGACCTCCCCTCTCTGCTTCAGTTTGCCAATAGCGCGGAGTAGGGTGTTATTTATGGATTGGCTTAGTAAATTAAAAGACTTAATTAAAGCCAACTTCAAGAATTCAGTACACGTTACCTCCAGTAAATCAGCTGACAATAACAATAGAACTCAGAACAGCAACAACAAAAATATTATTACTGTGAATGGAAACGTTAGTATATTGAACGTGCAGACGGATATTAATGGTAAATTATCAACGGAAACACTTGCTCAGCTACGTGAAGCTATAATGCCGGCTTTCGAAAGTGGAGATATTTTGTTATTGCAAGATAGTGCAAAGGAGACGGTGGTAAATTATAAAAACTTTGAAGCAAACGAAGAGGTAATAGAATTACTCGATTTTTTTCAAGGTAAGATAATACAAACGGACATGAATCTATTGCGGACAGGCCTTTACGAAGCGTATCTAATAGAAAATGACGAACTAGATACAGCACAGCAAGTTAAGCGAAATGCAGTGAATCGCTTTGGCCCAAGAGGAAAGAATATAATAAACCTAGCCTCAGGGGGCTACTTTAGCACGCATATACGCCCACTATATGAAGCCCTGAGTGAGCAACCAGGTTTTGAGATGTCCGCATTCAACAAAGAGTATGAACAAATAGTTAATGAGCTACCGTTTGCAATCTTTGTCCACAACGGCATTAACAAAGAGGAGATATTGACTCAGCTAGAAGATAAAACAGAACGTAATATAAAGTATGGTGTAAGTGAGGATACAATTATTTTAAATGGTTTTGGCGCTAATGCGGATCGCATAGAGAGTTTAATTCCCGATTTACAAAAGAGGTTTACCAAGGTAGCTCCAAGTATTCAATATCTAGGAAACTTAAAAACTATACAGGTTTCTGTATACTATAGGGAAAGGGCACCACTCAAAACTAAATAGCTTTTGGGAAATAGCTCTCTAAATTAAAGATTTTATTGTAATTACAATCATTTTTATCAAAAGGCTCGTAAATTTGTGGGATATTATTCTTGGTAGTAGTGACAGGGATTCGGTCACGTTCCGCGACCCCGCGATTTCACGATTGAAAACACAGTTTTCATCGGAAGGTCGCCTTGCGAACTGCCACTGGCAGTTTTCACCTGTGTCTTAACGCCGGAAACCGGCGGTCACAGATTCAATCCAATAACATTGACCAATAAAATAACCCCATCCTAAGATGAGGTAATTTTATTGGTAGTAGTGAC
>DAOMNR010000042.1:4609-5556 GCA_035443865.1 Candidatus Saccharimonadota bacterium
GAACCTGTGACCTTAGGCTTATGAGTCCTACGCTCTAACCAACTGAGCTACACTACCGCGATTAGTACAGGCATGATTGTAGCAAGAAATCAGGGGTTTTTCTAGGGTTAGATTAGAGTATACTAGATATATACCACGTGATACTCACTGTTCGCCGTACGGCGAATAAGCGTCCCTCACGCAAGGTCATTCATTATCGTCTTCGGATTTGTAGCTACGAAACGGGCTACGGGAACGGGCGAACAATTTGTAAACGTTTCTCGAAATAACTTTATCGAGGATTCTACAATGAATGACGAAACTTTTTTGAATGAACGAATCAAGGTGATTGCGACTTTTGGTGACGGGCTTAATCCTTGTAAGCCGCTTAAATTTAAACGGCCAAATGGGCGAGAGATCGAGATAACCGAGATTGGTCTGCGCCATCCGACTACGCAGGGCAATCGTATGGTCCATGTTTTTGATGTAACCGATAACCAAGCTGATTATCGAATCGAACTGGACGCCGAACAATTAACCTGGCGCCTAACGCGTGAGGCTGATTATTATGAATAATAACTATAACCAGACTCGCCCACTGATCATGCATATTGATTTGAATAGCTGTTTTGCAACAGTTGAACAGCAGTCCAGACCTATATTGCGCGGTCGACCAGTGGCGATTGTAAATCGTCGGACTGACAATACCTCACTAGTTACTGCCAGCTACGAGGCAAAAGCATTAGGAGTCAAAGTTGGCATGAAACTACGCGACGCCAAATTACTAGCGCCTGGGTTAGTGGCGCTCGAAAGTGACCCGGCCAAGTATCGGTTTGTTTACCACAAACTACTTGGAATCATGTCGGATTATTCGTCGCACGTAACTATGAAAAGTATTGATGAGGGGATAATTGACTTTAATGAATCAACAGCTATCACGCGCGGGCGGACGATGGAAAGCATCGGTC
>DAOMNR010000043.1:0-5528 GCA_035443865.1 Candidatus Saccharimonadota bacterium
CGAAAGCGTTTTTAATTTGTTTGATACGGCAATGCGTGGCGACGTGAATAAGTTGTCAAAGTTGTTATCGATTTTAAAGAAAACCGAAGACCCGTTTAGACTGTTTGCATTACTGACTTCTCAGGCGTTCCAAGTAGCAGTGGCATTCTCGTCAGGTAGTGATGATACGCCAACTAAGGATTTTGTAATACACCCATATGTTTATTCCAAACTCAGTTCGGTCGCAAAGCGACTGGGTAAAAGTGGTGTTACTAAAGTTATCAATATTTTCGCAGAAGCTGATGATGATATGAAAGTATCCCGCGGTGAACCGTGGGAACTAATAGAACGCGCCCTCATTAAAGTCGCCAATATCTAATGTAACTATTTTTTAGCCGCAGGTTTTTTGACGGCTGGTTTTTTAGGGCTGGCAGTAGTCTTTTTTGCAGCTGCGGCTTTTGCTGGTACTTTGGCGGCAGGTTTGGTAGCTGTTTTTGGAGTAGCTTTTGCAGTTACTTTTTTGGCAGAACCGAGTTTTACGCCAGCGGCTTTAGCGATTTTAGATAAATTAGCTTTACGTCGAGCGGCAGTGTTCTTTTTGATCAAGTTTTTCTTGACTGCAGTGTCGATTTCGCTTTGTGCAGCACTAAGGTTAGCGTCGCTTGGCTTTTCCATAAATGCTTTAACAGCATCTTTGATATCTCGTTTAATTCCAACGTTTCGGTCACGTCGTTTGATAGTTTGTTTAGCGCGTTTAACGGCTGATTTGATGATTGGCATTAATTTTCCTTTATTCGTTAAAATTTATAGATACAATCAAGGCGTGATTATAGGGTAAAGTGCGTCTCTTGTAAAGAGGGAGCCTGTGTCTGAGGCTTAAATTTTGTAATTGTAAGCTAATTCGTATACCCGCTTATTGACTGATTAAAGACACTTATGGTATAGTGGCACCAAATCTAGACAAAACAAAAACTAGGACAAACACCACAAATGGAAGACCCAAAAACACAGCAACAAATCGTTGACAAGATAAAATCTTCGACTAATATTTTGGTTACTGTTAGCCGCGATCCATCGGTGGATGAATTGTCGGCTGCCTTGGGCTTAACCGCGCTTCTAGACAAGCTCGATAAACACGCTACAGCGATATTTAGTGGTGCGATTCCACCTGCAATTACATTTTTGGACCCGGAAAAGACTTTTGAGAATACTGCTGACAGTTTAAGGGACTTTATTATTGCCCTTAACAAAGAAAAAGCCGATCATTTGCGCTACAAGGTTGAAGGTGATGTCGTCAAGATTTTTATTACACCTTATCGCACGACCATTACCAGTGACGATTTAGAATTTAGCCAAGGTGATTACAATGTCGAATTGGTATTGGCGTTAGGAGTAGAGAGTCAGGCTAATTTGGACGCTGCACTGGAGGCGCATGGGCGAATTTTGCACGATGCGACTGTGGCCACGCTTAGCGCTGGCACACAGGCCAGTAGCCTAGGTAGTATTGATTGGCGTGACGCCACCGCTAGCAGTTTGAGTGAAATGATCATGAGTATTGGCGATCAGTTAAAAGCTGACAAGCCATTAATTGACGAACAGATTGCAACTGCACTTTTAACTGGTATTGTTGCATCAACTGACAGGTTTAGTAATCCTAAGACAACTTCGAGAGTGATGACTATGGCTGCCCAGTTGATGGCGGCTGGGGCTGACCAACAGTTAATTGCAGCCAAGCTGCAGGAATCTCACGAAATCGCCACTCCGCCTGTTGCTAATAGTGGCGAGACGGTAATAAATGAAGGCTCAACTGTCGACTTAGGGGCTGAGTCGACCTTACCTAATAACGACAACCTATCAATTGATCACACGTCTACTCCAAAACCGAACGAAACAACGGTTCAACCTCCTACGGAGTCAACCCTGCCACCTGAGTCTTCTGAGTCAACATTGTCACCAGAGACAGCATCTGAAACTCCTGTTGTGCCAGATGTACAGGTTTCGACGCCAGACCTAACTTCGCCAACTTCGACACTCGCACCGACAAGTACAGTGGTTGAGTCGCCTCAAGCACCTGGTCCAAGTATTGAGCCGTCGCTAGGTGGTACGTTAAACGCAACATCTGAACAAGCTGCCGAAGATGCAAAGAATGCAATGCTAGATGACCAAAACAAGACTATCTTGACGCACGCATATTTGGATCCAAACACTGCCAGTACATCACCTATTAACGGGGCTTCTCAATCGGTGGACGAGGAAAAGCCAGTAGATATTTTTGCAAAGCCAGTTAATGCAATTGAACCTCAGCAATCAAGCGAAGGGAGTTCTACTTTACCTCTAGCTTCGGAAAGCGCACGCGATCATGATGATGCGAGGGCTGCGGTTGATGCAGCACTAGGTGGTGCCGCGCAGGGTCCAGCTACTGCTGAGATGCCATTTAATTTACCACCGCCACCGCCACTACCAGACTTTTCGACTTTACCGCCACCTCTTCCTGACTTTAGTGCGCCGGCTTCTAATCCGGCCACTCAACCAGAGAAGCTTGGTGATATTTTTGCTCCGCAACCAACTCCTCAGCCAACAACCCCACCGCAACCAGCGTTTAGTCCACCGGTTCCAACCCCACCTAGTTTACCGCCGCAACCAGTTGGTAATGTAGCAAGTGATCCAAGTCAATTCCACATACCTGGACAATAAATTAGATTATAAAATTTTAAAGGATGGCTACTAGAATTAGCCTACGAGCTTACTCCATAATCATAAAATAATTCATGCCCAAATCTTTACCGTGTCTAGCAATGTGACCCTCACCGTCACTACGCTGCGAGTGGTGAGCGCGCATGATTTGTATAATCTCGTTTTGGTACTTTCTGGCGTCAATTATTTCCCCAATCTCATCTGGTTTACGTCCCGGTTCCATGAATAGCCAGTTCGTGTTTTGGACTGGGATATGTTTAATTGGTACGCATGACAAGCGAATGCGCTTGAAGCGCTTGTCTGATTCTTTTAGTTTATAAAAAACGAAACAAGCGGTACGTGCGGCTACGATATGGTCAATATGACCCGAAATGCCATTTAGGTCACTAGTCATAAATTCAACTTCCAGATTTTGGTCGCTGTCGATAGTTTTACTGATGATGTCGATAATCTTTTCGCTAGCTTCTATCATAGTTAGGTTATTTAGTTGACCGTCTTTGTAACCCAAGAAGTGGGTACTAGTGGCGCCAATTAATTTGGCGGCCTGCTTCCATTCTGCTAGCCGTACTTTACCTAAATTTGGATGATTATCTGGATTAGTCCCAGCGTCACCAGCCGTCAGTGTAATTAAGTGTAGCTCGGTGCCACTGCGTGTTTCCATAATCAGAGTGCCACTGGGGCCAAACGCTTCGTCATCTGGGTGAGCGAAAATTCCAAAAATAATCTTTTTCATGTCTTTAGTATACTAGGTCACATGAGCGACAGCGTAATACTAATTGATAAACCGGCTGGAATGAGTAGTTTTGGTGTTGTAGCGCGTATAAAACGTATATTGTCCGAACAAGAAGCAGGAAAACCGTCGGCCGTCCCTAATAAGCGTAGGCGTGTCAAAGTTGGACATACCGGGACACTTGATCCGTTTGCGACTGGGTTAATGATTATAGTTACAGGCAAAGAGTGCAAAAATGCTGGAAATTACAGCAAGCTTGATAAAGTTTATGAAGCGACAATTCGCCTAGGGCAAACAAGTACGACTGGAGATCCGGAGGGTGAACTGATCGACGTATCAAAGAGTGTTCCGAGTAATGACGACGTCGAAAAAGCTTTAACTAAATTTGTTGGTGAAATTACGCAGGTGCCACCAATTTATAGTGCAATCAAAATCGGTGGTCAGCGGGCATATAAACTGGCTCGAGAGGGCAAGGAATTTGAGGTCCCAGCTAGAAAAGTCACAATATTTAGCCTAGATTTAGTAGATTACACTTATCCAACTCTTAAAATACGCACTCATGTCTCGAGCGGAACTTATATTCGAACTTTAGCAGCCGATATCGGAGAAGCTTTAGGTGTCGGTGCGTATTGTATTGAACTTCGTCGCACGAAGATTGCAAAATGGGACGTGGCTGACGCCAAAAAACTGACAGATTTCGGGATTGATTCATAAAAAGCCTTTGTACCGTCGTTTAGGTGTTGAAACCTGTGCAAAACTTTGCTACAATGCATATCTGATGATAACACCAGAAAACAAAGCCAAAGCTTTCGCTTTGACACAAACACACAAGACCGACGTCGGTAGCCCACAGGCTCAAGCGTCAGTTTTAACGACTCGTATCAAGGAAATTACTGAACACCTAAAGTCTAACAAGCACGACAATATGGCTCGTCGCGGACTTATCCAGATGGTGGGTAAGCGCAAGAAATTGCTTAAATATCTGGAACGCAAAGATTTCGACGCCTATAAGGCAACAGTCGCAAGCCTAGGACTCCGCAAATAGCGGAGTTCTTTTTAGGTCAACTGGTCATTTTGTTCTGCTTGTCGCTTAATTTCTAATATCATATCTTCGGGCTTAACTAGTAGTTTTTCTGCTGCGACCTGTGTGATTGCGCGTCTGATGGCATTTTCTGTGCCTGTTTTTCTATATTCGTCATAATCATACTTAGTTTTAGGGTGTAATTTGGCATTTCCATCATTAGCGTTCCTTTCGTAAGGGTTACTATCGCCAGTAGCTCTTCTATTTAATAAATAATATTCCTGATCGTCATCAAAACCATCGAATTCTATTGACCGTTTGCCACTTTTCCACGGAGCTTTGAGAGGAGGCGGTTTACGAACCCCAAAAGCATACTCTACATGATCACTCCCGGTGGATTTATCGATAAACCCTGGCCAGGGCATATCCGACGCAGATAGCGGTTCTTTAGATAGTTCGTGTACATCGCTTGGCCTTATTTGGTCAAAGCCTCCGTTATAATTCCAGGGTTGAGAGAAAAACTGTAGATAAACACCTGAATTACGTTCGTCTTCGGGCGTTAAGATTAGCGTATGTCTAGGGCTGGGATGATATCTTGTATTTTGCCAGTCGAGGACGTGCCAACCATAGGCCGCTATGCCGGTTAACTCTACCGCTTTACGTCCAAAAAAACGTCGTTTTTGCATGATAGTGTGCGTATATTCCCACACTTCAGGTCTTGAGGTGGGTAACTTGGACATACTAAGGAGTGAGGCTGCTGCCCACGCCCAGTTAAGCGTTTTTTGACGTTCAACAACTGCAAGTTGTTTTGCTTTCTCGGTTTTCTGCTGTTCATCGAGTTTTTGTTTTTCTTCGTCTACCTTTTCGCGTCGTCGAGCATCAGCCTTGCGCTTGATTTTATTAGCGTGGCTTATCATTCCTGATTCAAGTTCATCAAAAACATTCGACATTTAAAACTAGTGTGATAATTCGTTGTCTAAATTGCAAGCGTAAGTGATTTGTAATTTGATTTAGGGCCACGACGGGGGGTATCGTGGTATAATTATAGGTACACACGCTAGGCGGACTAAGTGGTGGATAGAGCAATTTGCGATATGCAAGTTC
>DAOMNR010000044.1:0-5398 GCA_035443865.1 Candidatus Saccharimonadota bacterium
CGATTGATTTTGTAGGTAAGTTTTTTCTTGCCCCAGTTGTCTTCGGTGATAATTGAACCACCAGCACCCGCGATAATTTCACGAACTTTTGTTAGTGGCGTTTCTAGATCTACTTCTAGATCAGGGTGAATTAGAACTGTTAGTTCATATTCTTTCATTTAGATTTCCTCCTCTGGAATCCATTATGGATGCTTACTTCTTATAGAGTAAGCCGAGTTGATAACCCTTTGATTATAGCAATTTTATGTGGATAAGTCCAGTAAAATTAATGGCTCTGAAGTTTAAATTTCGTCTTCTTCGTCAATGGGTATGCCGCCGCCGAAGGCTTCGTCGGCGCTGGATATCAAGACTTCGCGAGGACGGGCGCCGTCGGCAGGACCGATGATCCCTTGGTCTTCCATGTTCTCGATTAAGCGTGCAGCGCGGGCGTAACCTACGCGTAGGCGTCGTTGCAGCAAACTAGCGCTAGCTTTGCCGCTGTCGACTACGACGCGTACAGCGTCTTTGTACATATCATCGTCATTGTCGGTGTCGAAGTCCATAACAACTCCGCCCTTGCCATTCAATTGAACCGGCTGGCTAACAACTTCATCGTTATATTGTGGAGGTGATTGCATGTGCAGATGTGCCGTAATCTTTTGGACCTCTTCGTCCGTTACCCAGGCACCCTGAATACGTTTTGGCTTACTCATATCAGCGGTCTTGAGCAACATATCACCTTGGCCAAGCAACTTCTCGGCACCAGCTGCGTCCAAAATTGTTCGACTGTCGATTTGTGAAGCTACCGTAAAGGCGATACGCGCTGAAATGTTGGCCTTGATGAGGCCAGTAATAACGTTGACTGATGGACGCTGAGTCGCTAGTACCAGGTGAATACCAACGGCACGAGCCTTTTGCGCCAAACGTACAATCAATGCCTCGACATCACGGGCTGCTACCATCATTAAATCGGCTAACTCGTCGATAACAATCACGATGTATGGCATCGCGCCGTCTTCGTGAGCCTGCGGAATGCCGTCTTCATCAGCTACTGTAATCTTCTTGCTGCTAGATTGAATCTTTTGGTTGTATGATTTAATGTCTTTGACGCGGTGTTCAGCCATCAAAGTATAGCGTCGTTGCATCTCGTTCACTGCCCATTTAAGTGCGCTAATGGTTTTATCTGGTTCGGTAATGACAGGTGTCAATAGGTGTGGGATGTCTTGGTATGGGGCCATCTCAACCTGTTTTGGATCAACCAAAATCAACTTCATTTCACTCGGGCTATTATGATACAGCAAGCTCGTTAGTAATGTATTAATCATTACCGACTTACCCGAACCGGTCTGACCAGCAATTAGCAAGTGTGGCATACGATTTAATTCACCAATGACGGCTTCACCCGAAATATCTTTACCGATTGCAAATGACAAAGGTTCGTGGCTAGCTTGCCACTGCCTGCTGGTCATTATTGCGTGCAAACGAACATCAGCAGCCTTGCGGTTAGGAACCTCGATACCAACGGCTTTTTGGCCAGGAATAGGCGCTTCAATACGCAAACTCTGAGCTGCTAGATTAAGTGCGATGTTGGTTTCAAGTGCTGTAATACGCGTTAATTTAACGCCACTTGGTGGTCGCAGGGTATATTGGGTAACTTTTGGCCCAATGTTAGCGCCCTCCATATCAACATCAATATTAAATTCGCTCAAGGTGTCTTTGATAATTTGGGCATTTTGCTGAACATCACCGGCATCTGCTGGCGATTGTTTCTTTTCGAGTAAATCTAGGCTTGGTGATTCCCAATTTGGATCGCTAATGGTAACCAGAGCTGCCTTTTCCTCGGCGGCTTTGTCCTGAGGCACGCTACTTTTAAATGACGATAGTTTAGCAGATTTTTTGCTAGCTTCGGCATCAAGTGTTGGCACGCCAGCATTTAGTTTGAAATCGGCAATCGAAACCTTAGACCCATCAACTGCAGCGGCATTACGCATAACTTTGACGTTGGCCTCTTGCTCACGCGCGTCTCGACGGCTAACTTCCCAAATTTTTTTAATAACCGTAAACGGCGAAACTCTAAGAATGAATAACAGCGTTATAGCGATTAATAATATGTAGATAAATGCAGCAATACTAGCGTTTACTAGTGACAACACACCACTGTTGATGACGTCGCCAATATATCCGCCCGTTCCCTTGCCAGCTTCGTCCTTGAGTAGTCCAAAAAGTGCCGCGAACCAGAAAATAGCCGAAATAGTCGCTAGTTTCATAACAAACGGCAATCGATTATCTTCAGCTCGAAAAATCTCGACTGCTACATATACAAATAGTACAGGTAGAACGTACATCGCATAGCCAACTGTATTTAGAGTTGCGTCGTGCAACCATTCGAGAACCGGCCCACCGGCGTTAAACCAAGCAATAACGAACAGGATCGAAATTGCTATTAGGAAGACCGCTCCGACTTGAGACCAAAATCCCTCGGGCAAGCTGTGTTCGGGCGCCTTTGTAGATTTGACTGATTTGCGAGTCGATTTCTTGCGCGTGGATTTTTTCTTTTTTGCCATAACTGTTATCTATTATAGAGAGTTTTTATATTAATTAGTACCCTAATTTGTCCGCTCATTATATCTTTAAAAGATATAATGCTGCGCATTCTCGGCATAGCACAAGCAAGCTTGACTATTCGCTCGAATACTTGCATTATAGCAAAAATTACCACATTTTGCAAGAGGGTTATGGTTAGTAGCCGCGGTTGTCAGTTTTGACACGAGGCACTATAGCTTCGGTGTCAGGTACCTGTCGGGGTGGAAACGTCTTAGCGGCTGGCCGCACAAAATGTTCGCGTGGCTCAGATTTAGAGTGTGGTTGATGTTGTGGTTGACCACCGCCACTTCCGCCGACTTCATTAATAACAGGAATCACAATTGGCGTTCGCCTGGTTTGGTCATAAAGAATATGTGTAATCTCGTCTTTTAATTCCTTTTTGATTACATCTAGGTCGACGCGTTTGCCGGCAAATGACCGAGCAACCTTTTGCTTTAGATATTGCCGAATACTACCCATCAACTCTTCGCTATCGCGTAGATAAATAAACCCGCGACTGATGATATCAGGGCTTGTCATTAACCTGCCACTACCACGTTGAACAGTTAGTACAACTACAAACATACCTTCGGTAGCCATGTGAATACGATCTTTTAGGACTACCTCTGAAACAATCGTTCCGCTGTCGTCGTACATAATACCGCCAACTGGAATTCGACCAGCTTTACGTGCACCTTCTGTTGTAATCTCTACTACATCACCGCTATCGCAAACAAAGATATTATCTCGTTTGATGCCAGCTTCTTTTTCAGCTAACTCGGCGTTATGAACCAACATATGGAACTCGCCATGAATTGGCATGTAGTATTTTGGATTTAATGCATTGATTAATTTAACGTGATCTTCGTAATAGCCATGTCCTGAAAGGTGCAATGGACCAACACCGGTCAGGTGTGTCTTGTCGTTTTGAATTACAGCACTACCTTCACGCATCAAACCATCGACAGTCCTAGTAACGTATTTTTCATTTCCAGGAATTGGATTTGAACTGAACACAATCACGTCAGAATTCTTGATTTTGATATATTTATGCGAACCAGACGCCATACGATTTAAGACTGCGTTAAATTCTCCCTGGGATCCAGTACAAACAATTGTAACTTTACCGTCAGGTAACTTAATTATATCCTCCATTTTGACAACTACATCTTTGGGTACCTTGATGGCACCTGCGCGTAGGGCTACTTCAACGTTTTGAATCATGCTGTATCCAGCAAACGCAACTTTACGGTCATGCTTTTTAGCTTCATCCAAAATAATTTGCATACGGTGAATCTGGCTACTAAAACAGCTAAGAATTAGGCGATTATTAGGATATTTATCCATCACCTGACCCATCGATCGTTGAATATCAAACTCACCATGAGTATGTGTACCTTCTGACTCACAGTTAGTAGACTCATTCATTAACATCAAAATTCCTTCTTTGGTGGCAATTTCGGTTAAGCGTTCAAGATCAAACTTTTTACCATCAACCGGCTCGTCTTCGAAGCGCCAGTCGCCCGTATCAATCAAAACCCCAAGAGGTGTGCGAATTACAACCGCAGTAGAGTCTGGAATCGAGTGATTAACACGCACTAGTTCGATACTAAAGCTATCCCCGAGTTGGACTCGTTCGTGTGCTTCAGGATCAAGCACGGTATATTCAGGTTCGTAACCACTACTTGATTCTTCCATGGTTCGTTGCAACATACCGACCGTAAACTTACTAGCGTAAACTGGCGCAGGAATCTTTTCTGCAATATGCCTAAAAGCACCAATATGATCAAGGTGTCCATGAGTAAAGGCTATACCTCGAATTTTATGTTTGTTGGCTTCTAGGTAAGTTGTGTCTGGGATAATGTAATTAATACCAGGGTAATCACTACCCGGGAACAAAAACCCACAATCGATCACAATTATGTCATTTTCATATTCAATTGCCATCATGTTTTTGCCAATTCCCATTTCACCAAGACCTCCGATAGGCATGATGCGTAGTTTAGGACCGCTGGTCCGAGGCTGCTTTTTTTGATCAGCCAGGCTAAATTGTCGTCCGCCATATCCGTTAAAAACAGATTTATTAACTGGCACGTTAATCATATGCTGGCTTGCTTGCAAATTCACACTTTCGCTAGTACGACGTTGCGCGCGGAACACTTCACCCTTGCGTGTTTGGGTGTTAGCTAACACTGTATTATTTGATTTTGGCCGCTGTGTTTGCGGTCGTTTGTTTGGTTCGTCACCCTGTGGTGACTTGATTCTTTGTGAACCCATTATTATTTGTTCTCCTTTTCATTTTGTAGAACTTTTATTATTTTTGGTAACTTCATAAAATCATCCTTTAATGTCTGTCTCAGACTGCCGTTATATAAGGCTGCCGCTGGATGATATAGCGGCACGACAACTATTTCAATGCCATTGACTGTTATGTGTTGTGGCTGTCCATGAACCTCAGAAATCTTTGTTCCAGGCAAAAAATATTCCATGCTATGCCTACCTAATGTCACGACAATGTGTGGTCGAATAACATCCAGTTGACGCACCAGGAAGGGCCAAAAGGCACTTTTTTCTGCGGGCAGTGGGTCACGGTTATCGGGTGGGCGGTATTTAACCATATTAGTTATATAAACGTCGCTTCGGTTCATTTGTGCGCTAGCAAGCATCTCGTTCAAGAACTTGCCGGCTGCACCTATGAACGGCAGGCCTTGTTCGTCCTCTTTTTTACCAGGTGCTTCACCGATAATGACAATGTCCGCATCGATATTTCCATCACCCATGACAAGGTTCTTGGCTGTCTTGGCCAAATCTGGGCAGATATTATTAGATATTATAT